>NZ_LR778301.1:2932500-3075000 GCF_902813185.1 Denitratisoma oestradiolicum | reverse complement strand
AGACCGCCAGCTAAGGTCCCCAATGATTGGCTAAGTGGAAAACGAGGTGGGAAGGCATAGACAGTCAGGAGGTTGGCTTAGAAGCAGCCATCCTTTAAAGAAAGCGTAATAGCTCACTGATCGAGTCGTCCTGCGCGGAAGATGTAACGGGCTCAAGCCAATAACCGAAGCTGCGGATGCACAGTAATGTGCGTGGTAGGGGAGCGTTCTGTAGGCCTGCGAAGGTGTTCCGGGAGGAATGCTGGAGGTATCAGAAGTGCGAATGCTGACATGAGTAGCGATAAAGGGTGTGAAAAGCACCCTCGCCGAAAGCCAAGGTTTCCTGCGCAACGTTCATCGGCGCAGGGTGAGTCGGTCCCTAAGGCGAGGCCGAAAGGCGTAGTCGATGGAAAACAGGTCAATATTCCTGTACCAGTCTTGAATGCGATGGGGACGGAGAAGGTTACCTCAGCCATCTGTTGGAATAGGTGGTTTAAGCGTGTAGGCGTGCCCGATAGGCAAATCCGTCGGGCTAAGCTGAGGCGTGATGACGAGTCTCCTCGTGAGACGAAGTGAGCGATACCCTGCTTCCAGGAAAAGCCTCTAAGCTTCAGTTCAAGATTGACCGTACCGCAAACCGACACAGGTGGGCAGGATGAAAATTCTAAGGCGCTTGAGAGAACTCAGGAGAAGGAACTCGGCAAATTGATACCGTAACTTCGGGAGAAGGTATGCCCCGGTAGCGTGTAGTGGCTTGCCCACGAAGCGTGATGGGGCCGCAGAGAATCGGTGGCTGCGACTGTTTAATAAAAACACAGCACTCTGCAAAGTCGAAAGACGACGTATAGGGTGTGACGCCTGCCCGGTGCTGGAAGGTTAAGTGATGGGGTGCAAGCTCTTGATCGAAGCCCCAGTAAACGGCGGCCGTAACTATAACGGTCCTAAGGTAGCGAAATTCCTTGTCGGGTAAGTTCCGACCTGCACGAATGGCGTAACGATGGCCACACTGTCTCCTCCTGAGACTCAGCGAAGTTGAAGTGTTTGTGAAGATGCAATCTACCCGCGGCTAGACGGAAAGACCCCATGAACCTTTACTGTAGCTTTGCATTGGACTTTGACGGGACTTGTGTAGGATAGGTGGGAGGCTGTGAGACGTGGTCGCCAGATCGCGTGGAGCCAACCTTGAAATACCACCCTGGTGTCGTTGAGGTTCTAACCTTGGTCCGTGAATCCGGATCGGGAACCGTGCATGGTAGGCAGTTTGACTGGGGCGGTCTCCTCCCAAAGAGTAACGGAGGAGTACGAAGGTCTTCTAGGTACGGTCGGACATCGTACTGATAGTGCAATGGCAAAAGAAGGCTTGACTGCGAGTCCAACAAGACGAGCAGGTGCGAAAGCAGGTCATAGTGATCCGGTGGTTCTGTATGGAAGGGCCATCGCTCAACGGATAAAAGGTACTCTGGGGATAACAGGCTGATTCCGCCCAAGAGTTCATATCGACGGCGGAGTTTGGCACCTCGATGTCGGCTCATCACATCCTGGGGCTGTAGCCGGTCCCAAGGGTATGGCTGTTCGCCATTTAAAGTGGTACGTGAGCTGGGTTTAAAACGTCGTGAGACAGTTTGGTCCCTATCTGCCGTGGGCGCTGGAAGTTTGAGGGAGCCTGCTCCTAGTACGAGAGGACCGGAGTGGACGTACCTCTGGTGTACCGGTTGTCACGCCAGTGGCATCGCCGGGTAGCTAAGTACGGAAGAGATAACCGCTGAAAGCATCTAAGCGGGAAACTCGTCTCAAGATAAGACTTCCCGGGGCCTTGAGCCCCCTGAAGGGTCGTCCAAGACCAGGACGTTGATAGGCTGGGTGTGGAAGCGCAGCAATGCGTTAAGCTAACCAGTACTAATTGCCCGTGCGGCTTGACCCTATAACATTGAGTGTCTCCCCTTGCCGGCGACACTCGCGCAAAATACAATCACTCACCCCAAAATCTTTACTTCCCCATTCAGGTGCTCAGATAACAGCTCCGCTGCTTCTCTCAGCACCCCCAGTTTCGTCTGGTGCACATAGCGTCTTGGAACCACCCCTTCCCTTCCCGAACAGGACCGTGAAACAGGATCGCGCCAATGATAGTGAGTTAACCTCTCGCGAAAGTAGGTCAGCGCCAGACTCCCCATCCCCAATTACCCCTCGTTCCCTCAAGAACGAGGGGTTTTTGCTTTCCGGCTCAGGAAAACTGACGGACTTATCGTTCGTTGCGCAGGCCAAACAGAACGCAGAGCAGGGCAATGCCTGTGAAGGTCAGTAGGGAATACTCGGCCAGGGAAAGACCCAGAAGCTTGACGCCCGGGTCGGTGCAGAGCCCTGAAGACATGAACAACAGGGGAAGTTTCTCACCGGCCCAATAGACCATTTCCTCCCACCAGGGCGAATTTACTGTGCATCCGCCGGCATCCGGATGGTGCTGGATATAGCTCTGGTATCCGGCGACATACATTCCCACCAGGGCGATCAACATCATCAACCAGGCGCCGGCGCGTTGAGTCGTCGGGTTCCTTGCCCCGACCCCGATTAGAAGACCTACGGTCCCCAGCAACAAATAAAGCATGCGTTGCAGGATGCATAAGGGGCAGGCGGCCAGATGGGCCAGATTGCCGAGCAACACGCCAGAAAGGAAAAGGGCGAGGGCGGTGATTCCCAGCAGCAGGAATAGATGCTGTTTTTTTAGAAGTCTCATGGGCGCAGTGGAGGGAAGGAAGCTGTGGTCGTCGAGGTTCGTGAAAACGGATTATGAGTTGTCAGTATCGGATTGCGCAACGCGGTGAAGGCCAGTTGCCCATCCACATCAGGCAGGCCCAAGACGCAACGGCGGTTCATCCATGAGGGCTATTTGTTCGCGTAATTCCAGGATGCGGTCCTGCCAGTAGCGGTGGCCGCTGAACCAGGGAAACGCAGCCGGGAAGGCTGGGTCATCCCAGCGACGAGCGAGCCAGGCCGAGAAATGCAGCAGTCGCAAGGTACGCAGGGCCTCGATCAGATGCAACTCCCGGGGATCGAATTCCATGAAGTCCTCGTAGCCGGACACTACGTCCAGCAACTGGCGCTGCATTTCATCCCTTTCCCCGGAAAGCAGCATCCACAAATCCTGTATTGCCGGTCCCATGCGGCTGTCGTCGAAGTCGACGAAATGGGGGCCGGGCATGTCACCACTGTCGGTCCACAGCACATTGCCCATGTGGCAATCACCATGTAGGCGCAGGCTTGCCACCGGGCCGGCCCGTTCATAACAATGTTCCACTCTGCCCAGGGCCTGATCCACCGTGCTGTGCCAGGCATCCAGGAGTTCGGCCGGAATGAAGTCGTGAGCCAGCAGCCAGTCCCGGGATTCGATGCCGAAGGTCTCAAGAGTCAGGGCCGGCCGTTTCCGGTAGGGAGTAATAGCGCCCACCGCATGGATACGCCCCATGAAACGTCCCAGCCATTCCAGTGTGGCGGGATCTCCTAGCTCCGGTGCCCGGCCGCCACGGCGCGGAAAGAGGGCGAAACGAAAGGCACCGAACTGATGGAGGGTCGCACCATTCAGTTTCAGGGCCGGCACCACGGGAATTTCGCGCTCGGCCAGTTCGGCCACAAAGGCATGTTCTTCCAGAATCTGGGTATCGGTCCAGCGGCCGGGACGATAGAACTTCGCCACCAGTGGCGGTCCCTCCTCCATTCCCACCTGATAGACCCGATTCTCGTAGCTGTTGAGGGCCAGCTGGCGTCCATCGGGACTCAGGCCCTGGCTCTCCAGGGCATCCATTACGCAATCCGGTGTCAGGGATGAAAAAGGATGGCGGACGGTTTGGGACATGGCGTGAAAGAGCCGGAATGAAGACGATGTCCAATTTTGACACCATGGATGGGGAAACGGTACCCCAATTGGGTTTGGGCGGCTTTCTTCCCAAATCCGTCTGTGTATAGTTCCACGTATCCACTCATCACGCCGAGGCGATATCGTGATCACCCGTTTTGACGATTTCTGCATTCACCAGACCGTAGAGCCCATCTGCCAGCCAGCCACCAGCGATCGCAATTTCTATGACCGCTACTGGATGAACGGTTTTGATATTGGTGGCAACTTCATGTTCGAGATGGGACTGGCCCTGTATCCGAACCGGCGCGTGATGGATGCCCATTTCGGCATACTGGTGGATGGGGTGCAGCATCTGTTCCATGCTTCCCGTCGCGCCCCCCGGGATCGTTCCGAGCTTGCGGTGGGTCCCCTGTGTCTGGAAATCCTGCAACCCCTGCGAACCTTGAGGGTCACCCTGGCCCCCAACGAGACCGGCATCGAGTGTGACCTGTACTTCACGGCCAGGACCGTGCCCGAGGAGGAACCCCAGAGTGTGCTCCATGATGACGGTCGATTGATCATGCATACCAGCCGCTTTACCCAGATGGGGCGCTGGCATGGTCATGTGACGATCAATGGGCGCCGAATTACGGTGGATGGCAGCAGTACCCTGGGAGCACGGGACAAGTCATGGGGCATCCGCCCGGTGGGCGAACCGGAGGGCGGAGCCCCCCCCAGTCAGGCCCGGGAACCCCGGGTCTACTGGGTCTGGTCGCCGCTGGACTTCGGCGACTTCTGCACCCAGTTCAACACCTTCGAGGATGCAGATGGCAAGCCGACCCAGCTGGCGGCCTGCCGCATGCCTGCCTATGATGATCCGGAGCTGATTCCCGAGGACGGCGCCAATGCCATTCATGCCATGGCGACGGCACGGCACCGGATTGATTGGATGCCTGGAACGCGCCGTGCCCGGAGGGCCGAACTGGATCTGGTGGATGCCTCCGGCGAAAGCCTGCACATCGATTTGACTCCCATGCTGACCTTTTACGTGTCCGGGGTGGGCTATCAGCATCCCGAGTGGGGGCATGGCATGTGGAAAGGCGAGGAGGTGATTGCGACGGAGTCCTGGCGGGTGGATGAGCTGAATCCCCTGGACTTCCGCCATGTGCATGTTCACCAGCTGGTGCGTGCCACCATCGGGGATCGTGTCGGCTACGGTACCCTCGAGACCCTTTCCTTTGGTCGTCACGCCCCCTCTGGCTTCAAGAGTTTTCTGGATGGCGCAGCCTGAGGGGCTCAGACGTCCGGGGTCAGGAATTCTATGATCAGCGGGTCGTCCTGGCGTTCCAGGTAGGCGAAGGTGATGGTCTCGCTGTAGCGCTTGTACCAGATGGGCTGGTAGCCGATCGGCTTCACCTTCTCGATCCAGGCATCCACGTCGGCGACACGAAAGCGCAGATGGTGCATGCCTTCGCGGCCCCGCTGGATGAACTCGCTGTGGGGGCTTTCACCCGAGGTCCACTGGATCAGTTCGATCTCCATATCCCCGCTCTTGCCAAAGGCGATCTGGAGGCCCACGTCGGCAATCCGGCCACGGAATTCGCAGGCCTGGACCGAGCCATCCATGCGCCAGAAGGGGCCGAACATGAGTTCATAGCGGGCCACGGCGGCGTCAAGGTCACGCACCACGAAGCCTATCTGGTCGGCAGGGGGCAGGCCGAGATTCCGGAGGGCCTGGGGTAGGGAAGATTGAGGAGTGCTGGTAGACATGGCCATGGTTCCTTGTGGGCTTGATTGGAGCAGGGGGAAGGGGGATTTACCCGGATAACGGCGGCTATCCTTCGTCAATGGAAACCATGACCTTCAATGCGCTGGCTGTGTCCTTGGCCTGAGCGAAGGCGGCCATTGCCTGGTCGAAGGGGAAACGATGGGTGATCAGGGTGCTCGTATCGACTTCGCCCTTTCCCAACATTCCGATCACCTCCTGGAATTCGTCGTCGGGATAGGCGATGGACCCGGTCAATTCGATTTCCTTGGCCATGACCATGACCATATCGATGGCGACGGGCTGACGATATACCGCAACGATCACGATGCGGGTGCCGCTGCGGCACATCTCGACGGTCTGTTGGAGCAGGCTGCCGGCACCGGCTGCGTCGATGAAAATATCAGTATTGACCATGGGGAATCCATATTTCTGACTTTCACCATGGAGCTTGCCGAGCGTGGCGCGCAGATCCTCACTGCCCGGGTTGATGGTGGCGCTGGCCCCCAGGTGCCGGGCCATTTCCAGACGTTCCTGCTGGCGGTCCACCACCACGATATCCCTGACCCCACGCCGGCGCAAACCGATGACAATACCCAGGCCGATCACGCCTGCCCCATAAATCACTACCTTGCTCTGGGGCGTGACCCGAGCCCGGTTAACCCCGTGGAGAGAGACGGATAGCGGTTCCGTCAGGGCCGCCAGCTCGAAAGGCAGGTGATCCGGTATCGGGTGAATATTGCTTCCGGCACGAGCCTGGCGCACCAGCACCCATTCCGAGAAGCCACCCTCGGGGCCGCCCCCACCGATGAGATTGTCGTCCGGATTGACCACCACTCGCATACCCGGGTGCAGTCCGCATACCTGATTCCCCACCTGTTCAATCACCCCGGCAAACTCGTGGCCGAGGGACAGGGGCGTATCGGATGGCCCCCGCATGCCACCCTTGGACAGATAGCCCAGATCGCTGCCGCAGATGCCGCAAGCGGCGACGCGAATCAATGCATCTGCCCCAGTCAGCTCGGGCAGGGCCATCTCATCCATTCTCAAGTCATCGGGTTTATGCACCCGGAGCTGTCGTCTGCTAAGGGCCATCATTTCTCCTCCAATGGATATTCCGTCTGGCGGGCAACGAAATATCGCCAAAATTTTTGACTGCTTCAAATTAAAATAATATCATTAAAACTAAATCCAGTTGTCCCTGCCGTCAGGGATTGTTCAATATAGTGGGGGATCCATGGATATCGTCAAAAAATTGGTGGAGGAGCGTCCCGGATTCTTCGCAAATCGCCCGGCCCATCAGGCGCAAGCGACCAAGCTCAATGAGTTCATTTACATGTCCCAGGGGCTGTCGAATGCCTACATGGTGCTGACTCAGGCGGGGCGCGTCATCATTAATACCGGCATGGGTTTTGAGGCGCCGGTGCACAAGAATGTGTTCGACGCGGTGTGCCCGGGCCCCACGCCCTACATCCTGCTGACCCAGGGCCACGTAGACCACGTGGGCGGCGTCAGCCTGTTCCGGGAACCAGGCACGCAGTTGATCGCCCAGCGCAATTTGGCCACCTGCCAACGGGATGACCAGCGCATCAAGGAAGTGCGCCAGTCCCAATCCTCCATCTGGTTCAAGACCGCCCTCAGCCGGCAGGCTGTGGGAGAGCTTGCACCCCGCCCCCTGGTTCAGGATGTGCCGACGGCCGACATCAGTTTCGACGATCATTACGAACTGGAGCTGGGCGGGCTGCGTTTCGAGATCCATTCCACCTCCGGCGGCGAGACTGTGGATAGCAGTGTGATCTGGCTGCCCCAACACCGCATCCTGTTCTCCGGCAATGTCTTCGGTCCGCTATTTCCCCATTTTCCGAACTTCAACACCATCCGTGGCGACAAGTACCGCTGGTTCGAGCCCTACCTGGAATCCCTGCGCCGCATCCGCGCCCTGGAGCCGGAACTGCTGATCACCGGCCACTTCGAGCCCATCGTCGGCAAGGATTTGATCCGGGCCTGCCTGGATCGGCTGGAAGGCGCAGTGGATTTCGTCCATCGGGAAACCTTGAAGGGCATGAACAGCGGCAAGGACATCTGGACTCTGATGCGGGGAGTGCAGCTGCCACCGGATCTCTATGTGGGGCAGGGCTACGGCAAGGTGAGCTGGGCGGTGCGCACCATCTGGGAAAGTTACATGGGCTGGTTCAAGGCCCAGGCCACCAGCGAACTCTATCCCACCCAGCCCCGGGAGGTCTATCCGGATCTGGTCGAACTGGCTGGTATCGATGCCGTGGTAGCGCGGGGTCGCAACAAGCTCGATGGTGGCGACCCGGAAGGAGCACTGCTGCTGGCCGAGGCAGCTCTTGCCACAGAGCCCCTGCACCGGGCTGCCCTACAATTGGCCCTGGACAGCCACCGCAGACTGCTGGATCGTTCCGACGCCATCAATTTCTGGGAGACAGGATGGCTCAAGACCCAGATCGAAAAACTCGAAGTCGCCCTGCAGGGGGCCTGAAAGGAAAGCATCCATGAGTTCCAACACCACTTGGTCTAACCTGAAATTCGACTACCGTGACGCCCATGTGCTGGTCACCGGCGGCAGCAATGGTATCGGCGCCGGCATCGCCGCCGCCTATCGCGACGCCGGAGCACAGGTCATCATCACGGGTACCCGCCCCCGGGCTGCGGACTACGAGGGCGACTTCTCGGGCTACCGTTACCTGCAACTGGAACTCGCCGACAGCGAGCAGATAAAGGCCCTGGCGGATGCCTTGCCCCGGCTGGACATCCTGGTCAACAACGCCGGGTGCAATTTTGCGGCCCAGGACGAATCCAATCCGGCGATGTTCGACAAGTCGGTGCAGGCCAACCTGCTGTCGCCTTACCATCTGGCCCATGCCTGCCGCGACAAGCTGGCCCGAAGCACCCTGCCTGGCGGGGCCAGTGTGATCGGCATGGCTTCCATGACCTCCTACTTTGGCGTGGAATCAGTGCCGGGCTATGGCGCCGCCAAGGCTGGCATCGTGCAGATGACCAAGACCCTGGCCGTGGCCTGGGCCCGGGACAACATCCGGGTGAATGCGGTGGCCCCCGGCTTCATACGCAGCAACATGATGCAGCACTTCGAAGCCACCCCGGCGATGCATGATCCCGTGCTGGCCCGTACCCCGATGAAGCGCATGGGAGATCCCCGGGACATCGCCGGGGCGGTACTGTTCCTGACCAGCGCCGCCGCCGGCTTCATCACCGGCCAGACCCTGCCGGTGGACGGCGGCTATTCGGTGGTGGGCTGACCATGGCCCAGGTGATGTCCTTCGATGCCAACCCCCAGGAGCGGCTCACACCCCGTAGCGCCGCCACCCGGGCCAAGCTGATCGCCGTGGCCGAGCGACTGTTCGCCGAGCGGGGCGTGGATGGGGTGACCCTGAATGAAATCGGCAAGGCCGCCGGGCAGCGCAACGCCGCGGTATGCCAGTACCACTTCGGCAACAAGGAAGGCCTGCTCCAGGCCATCATCGACAAGCATGTGCCGGGCATCGCTGCCCGTCGCCACAGTCTGTTGGACCAGCTGGAGCAGATGGGGCGCCGGGGTCTGCGGGATGTGGTCAAGGCCTTCATCTACCCGGTAGCGGAGAAGTTGCTTGATGCCGATGGTGGACGTGACTTCATACGCATCAATGCCCAACTGGTTGCGGTGCACACCCTGGGGACGCAGCATCTCGCAGCCTCCCCCCTGAAGCTGCCCCTCGCGGACCGCCTCACCCGGACGCTCCTGGATGCCCTGGCTGAATACCAGCTTCCCGAACCGATCCTGCAACAACGCACTCTGTTGGCGGCAGTGCTGTTGTTCCATGGCCTGGCCGATCATTCCCGGATGCTGGATGCTGTTGATCATCCCCAGGCTGTCATGGATACCGGGCTTTTCGTACAGACCCTGGAGGATGCCATCGTGGCCTTGCTGTCCACACCGGTGTCGGCATCGGTTGACCAGAAATAGGACATGATCATCGCACCCGAAGCCGGGGATGATTTGTGATGTCTGGTTTTCGCGCTTTCAAAATTGCCATCGAAAATTCATCATGAGCAACGAAATCCGTATCGACGATCTGGCCGCTCCTCAACTTTCCCAGGTTCAAAAGGATGCACTGACCTGGGGGGAGAGCCTGACTACTGATTTCAGCGAGGAGTCCATCCTCCAGGCGGCCCGGGAACGCACCGGGCTGAACGATTTCGGTGCCGACGATTTCCGCGAACGGCTCCGGGTGCTGCGGGAAGAATGGGACGGGGACCCCGAAATCACCCCCTTGGCCCGCAACACCCTGCGGAGCTATCTGGTGCGCTATGCCAGCAACCGGCTGTTGATCCACGATACCCTGAAGCGGCACCCCGAGATCCTGGACCAGAAAATCGAGGCGCCAGTCATTGTGCTGGGTCTGCCTCGTTCCGGCACGACCCATCTGGTCAACCTGCTGGCAGCCGATGACCGTTTCCATTCCCTGCCTCTCTGGGAATCCTACGAGCCGGTGCCCCTGCCGGGTGAAGGCCTGTTGCCCGACGGCACAGACCCCCGTTATCAGCGCTGCGCCGCCGCCTGGGAAGGCATGAAGGCAACCACGCCCTTGATCGCCGCCATGCATCCCATGGAGCCGGAGCACATCCACGAAGAACTGGAGCTGATGGGGCCAGACTTCGCCTCCTACAATTTCGAGTGGCTGACCCTCTCGCCCCGCTGGCGCGACCACTACTACGCCCATGACCAGACGCCCCATTACGAATACATGAAGAACGTGCTCAAGCTGCTCCAGTGGCAGCGGAGCCAGGCAGGGCAGCCCGACAAGCGCTGGGTGCTGAAATGTCCCCAGCACATGGAGCAGCTACCGGTGCTGAAGAAGGTTTTCCCGGATGCCACGGTGGTCATCACTCACCGGGACCCGGTGGCGGTGATTCAGTCGTCCGTCACCATGCAGGCCTACAGCCAGCGCATCAACCGCCGCCACGTCGCCACCGAGGCCCTGATCCACTACTGGACGGACCGGATCGAACACCTGCTGCGCGCCTGTGTGCGGGACCGTGAACTGCTGGCGCCTGCCCACAGCTTCGATTCCTATTTCCACACCTTCATGGCCGATGAAATGGGCACCGTGGCCCAGGTCTACGCCAAGGCTGGCATGGAGTTGACGCCCGGCGCCCGAGGGCGCCTGGACCGCTACATCGCCGATCATCCCCGGGGCAAGGAAGGCAAGGTGATCTACAACCTGGAGCGGGATTTCGGCGTCGCTCCGGAGAGATTGCGGGAGCGTTTCCGTTTTTATTTCGAGCGCTTTCCCGTCAGGGCCGAGGTGAAATAGCGGAGAGGGAAGCGTCTGACCTCATTGGACGTCGGCTATTTTCATTTCCACCTCCATCACCGGCAGGCTCTCGGGCATGCCGCCCAGGCTCACGGCGCACTTGGATGTGGCGTTGAAGGTGGCGATCGAGATCGCCATGTGGCAGATCTGCTCCTCGCTGAAGTGCTGGCGCAGCCTGGCGATCAGGGCCGGGTCGAAGCTATCTGGCGTCCGCAGGTATACGTCGGCAAAGGCCAGGGTGAGCTTTTCGATCTCGGACAAATCGCTGGAATCGAAGTCGTCGTTGATGTGGGCGACCTTGTCCTCGGTCAGGCCGTCCTTGCGGGCAACGTCGTAGCGCACGCTCTTGCAGAACACGCAATTGACCGTGCGGGCGTTGCGCAGTCGCAGCATCTCCAGCAGAGCCATGCGTACGCTGTTTTTGCCCCAAATCAGATTGTTCATTTCGATGATTGCATCCACGGTCTGGGTGGCCAGGCCGAGGCTGCTATCGCGGATCACGTGTCCGGTGCTGGTACTCGGTTTGCCGACACGCGCTTGGGGATTGTTCATGGTGTTCCTCCGCTCAATGCTTGGGGGTGGCTTGCAGGGCGCTGAACATCAGGGCCAGACGGATGCGACCCTCGATGAAGCCGAGGGATTCAATCAGGCAGACCAGGCCGGCTTCACCCAGATGCTGCTTGACGCTGGCCGCCTGTTCATCGCTGATCGCCATCGGGTCCTGGGCGTAAATCTCCGTGAAGTCGAGAGCGGCCAGTTCGGCGGCGCTGAAGCGGGCATCCTTGACGTAGTCGCCCCTCAGCAGCGACTCGATCTTGCCGGCGTCGAGGCCGGGGGCGTAGCGCAGGGCAAGCTCCGACTTTGCATCGTGGAACTGTGCCAGACGTAGGCGGCACAGCTCCAACAGGGCCACTGGAACATGGGTCTGGTGCTGCCAGATCGTGCTCCATATCTTGTCGTAGCCAGCGGTCAGGGCACCGCCCTGCCGCAATGCCGTGCCCAGTGTTTTGGTGTTGAGGGTATTGCTGATCACTGTCTGTTCCTCCTTGGTTTAACGTAATGAAAAAGCATCAACGGAGCCGAGTGTAACTGTCGAGCGCAGCGAGCCGATGGGTAGCCCCGCCCCGGGGCGGGGATGGGGGTGGGGGGCGTTCAATTGGCCTTTGCGCATTAGCATCCTCGGGGGTGGTGCTGGTGACCATGCGCGTCAGGCGCGGTCGCGCTGGAATTGGCAAGCAGTGCCAATATGGATCTGGCGGTGGGCCGTTGCGTGGCCCCTAGTCGTGCATTCACGGCGAGCCCCTGTACTGCGTGCAGCAGCCACTGGGCCGTGTCCTGGGGATGGATATCACCGCGGATGCTGCCGTCCTCCTGCCCCTCCTTGATGGCCTGGGCGAAGCATCCGGCCAGTTGGCTGTAGTAGCCGCCCATCAGACGCTGGCATTCCGGGTCGGTATTGCCAAGTTCCACCGCCGTATTGACCACCAGGCAGCCCCGTGGATCGAACTTTTTCAGCACCCCCTGGAAATACCCCGCCAGGGCCTCGTAGCCGCGCTTGCGGGAAAAGACAGCGAGGGAAGCGGCGCTATGGATATCCAGGTATTCCCGCAAAACCCTCAGAAACAAGCCATCCTTGCCACCGAAGGCCTGATACAGGCTGTGCTTGTTGAGGCCGGTACCCTCCACCAGGGCATCGACGCTGGAACCATTGAAACCCGCCGCCCAGAACTGGTCCATGGCGGATGCCACCACGGTGTCCTCGTCATACTTTGCCGGCCTGCCCATTGCGCCCTCATTAGTTACAGAATACCTAGTCTGGAATAGGCTACCGGGCAGGAAATGGCATGTCAAGTGCGCAACCCGGAAAGACCCCGGCCCATGCCCCTGGGCAGGGGACCTTGCGACCGGACCCTTGTGTTACCCTGCGCCGGCCCCATATCCCTTTGGCGTTTGGACTGTTTTTTTCGGAGGATGAATCCATGGGTTTCCGTTTGCTTGCCCTGCTGTCCCTGGTTGCCGCCCTGTTGTCCGGCTGTGGCTATAACCAGATCCAGATCAACGATGAATCGGTGAATGCCTCCTGGTCCGAAGTGCTCAACCAGTACAAGCGCCGGGCCGACCTGATTCCCAACCTGGTCTCGGTGGTGCAGGGCTATGCCTCCCACGAGAAGGAGGTGCTGACCCGGGTGACCGAGGCCCGGGCCAATGTGGCGGGCCTCAAGGCCACGCCGGAGCTGGTCAATGATCCCGCCGCCTTCGCCAAATTCCAGCAGGCCCAGAGCGATCTGGGGGGCGCCCTGTCCCGACTGCTGGTGGTGGCGGAGAACTATCCCCAGTTGAAGGCCGACGCCAATTTCCGCGATCTTCAGGCCCAGGTGGAAGGCACCGAGAACCGCATCACCGTGGCCCGCAATCGCTACATCGCCTCGGTGCGGGACTACAACATTTCGGTGCGGACCTTCCCCAACAACCTGACGGCCATGGTCATGGGCTGGAAGCCCAAGGCCAACTTCGCCGTGGAAGACGAGAAGGCCATGGCGGCACCGCCCCCCATCAAGTTCGATACGGCGCCGGCGGCCAAGTAAGGCCTCATGCTGTCCCGTTTGCTGGCCGTCGGCTGGCTGCTGTTCGCCCCCCCGTGCTGGGGAGGGGACGCGCTGGTGGCTGTGCCGCCGCTCCAGGCTCGGGTGACGGACCTGACCGGCACATTGACGCCGCCCCAGCGGGCTTCCCTGGAGTCCGCCCTGACGGCCATCGAGCAGGCCAAGGGCGCCCAGGTGGGGGTGCTGCTGCTGCCCAGTACCCAGCCCGAGACCATCGAACAGTTCGGCATCCGCCTGGCTGAGTCCTGGAAGCTGGGGCGCAAGGGCGTGGACGACGGCGTGATCCTGATCGTCGCCAAGGAGGACCGGCGGGTACGGCTGGAGGTGGGTTACGGGCTGGAGGGTGCCCTCAACGACGCCACGGCCAAGCGCATCATCAGCGAAGCCCTGGTGCCCCGTTTCAAGCAGGGCGACTATTTCGGCGGCATCGAGGTTGCCGTGGCCGCGGTCGGCGCGGTAATCGAGGGGGAGCCCCTGCCCGCAGCCCAGGGCGGCCAGGAGGCCGTACTCGATCCCAATGGAATGGGTGAAAACACTTTTCTTGTCCTGCTGGCCGTGGCTGCGATCGGCGGCGCCCTGCTGCGCATGGTGCTGGGCAACCTGATCGGCTCCTCCTTGGTGGCGGGTGCCGGCGGCGTGGTGGGCTGGCTTTATTCGACCTCCCTGGTGGGGGTGCTGATCGGCGCCGGGGCCGGCCTGTTCCTCGCCCTCTTCGGCCTCAACATCGCTCTGGGTGCTCTGTCGGGGCGGGGCGGCCGCGGGGGCGGGGGCGGCGGATTCAGCGGCGGCGGTGGTGGATTTGGCGGCGGCGGCGCCTCGGGGAATTGGTGAGATGAAACTGCGACGTCTGCTCAAGCATTTGCTGATGCCGGCCTGGTGGGCGCGGCGGCCCTTCGACCGCGCCATCCTGGACGCCATCGAATCGGCGGTCAAGGCGGCCGAGACCGGCCATCGGGGCGAACTGCGCTTCGTGGTGGAAGGGCCGCTGCCCCTGGCCTTGCTCTGGCGGGACGAGTCGGCCCGGCAGCGGGCGACGGAGCTGTTTTCCCGCCTGCGCATCTGGGACACGGAGGAAAACAGCGGCGTCCTGATCTATGTGCAACTGGTGGATCGGCGGGTGGAAATCCTTGCTGACCGGGGTATCAACAATCTGGTGCCCCAGGAGGAATGGGACAGCATCTGCCGGGGCATGGAACTGGCGTTCAGGGACAGAGACTTCCATCGCGGCGCCCTGGAAGCCGTGGCCCAGGCTGCCCATCTGCTGATCAGCCATTTCCCCAGCAGCGGCGCCGACAGCAACGAACTGCCGGATCGGCCCCTGATGCTTTGACGCGCATGGTCGCCAGCCCCATCCCCGCCCCGGGGCGGGGCTATTCATCGGCTCGCTGCGCTCGATGGTTACAATCGGTTCCGTTGCTGTTTTTTACGTTAACCGTCCAGGTGCGTCAGGTCGTCGTGCTGGCGCTGATTGGCCAGTTGGCGCAGTTGCACCAGCAGCATGGCGCCGGCCACGCAGAGGCTGAACAGGGCGATGATCCAGTAGATCGACAGGCCCGCCCAGAGCAGCATCGAATAGACGCTGGTCATGATCAGGATGGACAGGTTCTCGTTGAAGTTCTGCACTGCGATGGAATGGCCGGCCCCCATCAGCACATGGCCACGATGCTGGAGCAGTGCGTTCATGGGCACCACGAACAGACCCGAGAGAATTCCGATCAGCACCAGCAGCCCCACTGCGAGGTTGTAGTCGCGAACGAAGACCATGCCCAGCACCACCAGTCCCATGGCGATGCCCAGGGGCGTGACCTTGACCGACTGACGCAGGCTGATCAGTCGGGCTGCCAGCACCGCACCCAGGGCCACTCCCACGGCGACGACGCCCTGCAACATGCTGGCCCGGGACAGGTCCATGCCCATGGCGGTCTTGGCCCACTCGATCACGATGAACTGGAGGGTGGCGCCGGCCCCCCAGAACAGGGTGGTCACCGCCAGGGAAATCTGTCCCAACCGGTCGCGCCAGAGCAGGCGCAGGCAGTGGTTGAATTCATGGATCAGGTAGAGGGGGTTTTTCCGCAGGGGTTTGTGGTCCACTGCGGTGTCCGGGATGTACAGGTTGAACAGGGCCGCCATCAGATAGAGGACGGCCACCACGGTCAGGGCCATTTCACCCACGGTATCGATGCCCGTGTCGATCAGGGGCAGATCGAAGGACAGTAGGGCATGGGCGAACTCGGGCTTGATCAGCGCTCCCCCCAACATGGTGCCGAGGATGATGGCGATCACCGTCAGACCCTCGATCCAGCCATTGGCCACCACCAGCAGACGATGGGGCAGGTATTCGGTGAGGATGCCGTACTTGGCCGGTGAATAGGCCGCCGCCCCCAGGCCCACCACGGCGTAGGCCAGCAGGGGGTGAACGTCGAAGAACATCAGGCCGCAGCCCAGGACCTTGATGCCGTTGCTGATGAACATCACCCGCCACTTGGGCATGGAGTCCGCGAAGGCGCCGACGAAGGCGGCCAGGACCACATAGGACAGGGTGAAGAAGGTCTTCAGCAATGGCTCATACCCCGCCGGGGCATGCATGTCCCGAAGGAGGGCGATGGCGGCGATCAGGAGGGCATTGTCGGCGAGCGCGGAAAAAAACTGCGCCGCCATGATGATGTAGAAGCCGAGAGTCATGGGCAAGCTCGAAGAGCCGGGTTTATATCACGAAAGCGTTTACGGCTTCCTTGATTCCCATCGGGAAAACGTCGGCCGGCCGATATGAGAAACTTCGACCTTGCTGACCGAACCGATTCCCTTATGGAAACGCTGACTAATTCAATTTCGTCATTCCGGCGAAAGCCGGAATCCAGGAAAATCAAAGCACTGGACCCCGGCTTTTGCCTGGGCGACAAATAAATCCGTGTTTCCCTGATTCCCTATTGAGCATGACCCGTCCCCTACGCGCCCGTATCGACCTGGCGGCGCTCCGCCACAATTATTCTGTCGCCCGCCAGTACGGCGGCGCCACGGCCCTCTGGTGCGTGGTCAAGGCCAATGGCTACGGCCATGGCCTGTTCCGGGTAGCCCATGCCCTGTCCAACCTGGCCGACGGCTTCGCCCTGCTGGAACTGGAGAGCGCCGAGGCCCTGCGGGAGGCCGGCCTCCGCCAGCCCCTGCTGATGATGGAAGGCTTCTACAGCGAGGACGAGTTGCCCCGCTTCGCCCGGCACCGCCTGACGCCGGTACTCCACAGTCTGGCCCAGGTGCGCTGGCTGGTGGATTCCCCAATGCTCGATGGCCTGGCCGAGGCCCTGCCGGTGTACCTCAAGCTCAACACCGGCATGAACCGCCTGGGCCTTGACCAGGCTGACTTCCGTCAGGCCCTGGCCTGGCTTCAGGCCTCGCCCCGGGTGGCCGGCATCACCCTGATGACCCATTTCGCCGACGCCGATGAACCTGCCGGCATCACCCGGCAGATGGCCTGTCTGGCGGATTTCCGGGACGGGGCAGCAGCCGGCCTGCCGATCTGCCTGGCCAACTCGGCGGCCCTGGTGCGCTTTCCGGGGGCACGGGGCGGGGCCGGTGACTGGGCTCGTCCCGGCATCATGCTTTACGGCTGCTCGCCTTGCCCCGCCATCCATAGCGCCGAGGCCCTGGGCCTGAGGCCGGTCATGAATCTGGAAAGCCAGGTCCTGGCCGTTCGGGAGCTGGCCCCCGGTGACACCGTGGGCTACGGTAGCACCTTCGTCGCCTCCGGCCCCATGCGTATCGGCATCATTGCCGGCGGCTATGGCGACGGCTATCCCCGCCATGCCCCCACAGGTACCCCGGTGATGGTGTCCGGCCGGCGCGTGCCGCTGGTGGGGCGGGTGTCCATGGACAAGATCTGCGTGGATCTCAGCGACATTCCCGCCGCCCAGGTTGGCAGCCCCGCGACCCTCTGGGGCGTCGGCCCCGCCGGACACCTGCCGGTGGAAGAGGTGGCCGCTGCCGCCGGCACCATCAGCTACGAGCTGCTCTGCGCCCTGGCGGCCCGGGTGGCGATCCAGGTGGAAGACTGATATGGCCAAGGCAAAGACCCTCTATTCCTGCACCGAGTGCGGCGCCATCAGCCCCAAGTGGCAGGGCCAGTGCCCCGGCTGCGGGCAGTGGAACACCCTGGTGGAGACCATCGCCGAGCCGGCCGCCGCTGGCACCAATCGCTTCGCCGCCATCGCCGGAGGCAACGGCGGGCGCTTGCAAAGGTTGGGAGAAATCAATCCCCTGGAGGAACCGCGCCAGCCCACGGGCATCGAGGAATTCGACCGGGTGCTGGGGGGCGGCCTGGTGTCCGGGGGCGTGGTGCTGATCGGCGGCGATCCGGGCATCGGCAAGAGCACCTTGCTGTTGCAGGCCCTGTCCCGGCTCTCCGAGGCCGGCCGGCCGGTGCTCTACGTCTCCGGCGAGGAATCGGGGGAGCAGGTGGCCCTGCGGGCCCGGCGCCTGCAACTGGGGGCCGATCACATGCAGTTGCTGGCGGAGATCAGCCTGGAAAAAATCCTGGCGGTGCTGCAACGGGAAAAGCCCGAGGTGGCGGTGATCGACTCCATCCAGACCCTCTATTCCGAGGCGCTGCAATCGGCTCCCGGTTCCGTGGCCCAGGTGCGCGAATGCTCGGCCCAGCTCACCCGACTGGCCAAGCAGACCGGCATCTGCGTGATCCTGGTGGGCCATGTGACCAAGGACGGTTCCCTCGCCGGTCCCCGGGTGCTGGAACACATCGTGGACACGGTGCTGTATTTCGAGGGCGACACCCATTCCAGCTTCCGCCTGGTGCGGGCTTTCAAGAACCGCTTCGGCGCGGTCAATGAGCTGGGGGTCTTTGCCATGACCGACAAGGGGCTGCGGGGTGTCTCCAACCCCTCGGCCCTGTTCCTTTCCCAGCACGCCCAGGAGGTGGCGGGCTCCTGCGTGCTGGTGACCCAGGAAGGCACCCGCCCCCTGCTGGTGGAAATCCAGGCCCTGGTGGATACGGCCCACAGCCCCAGTCCGCGCCGGCTCACCGTGGGCCTGGAGCCCCAGCGCCTGGCCATGCTGCTGGCGGTGCTGCATCGCCATGCCGGCATTGCCTGCTTCGACCAGGATGTGTTCGTCAATGCCGTGGGTGGGGTGCGCATCCAGGAACCGGCGGCGGACTTGGCGGTGATGCTGGCCATCGTCTCCAGCCTGCGCAATCGACCCCTGCCACCCAAGTTGGTGGCCTTCGGCGAAGTGGGCCTGGCCGGCGAGATCCGCCCCGCGCCCCGAGGCCAGGAACGTCTGAAGGAGGCCGCCAAGCTGGGCTTCACCCACGCCCTGATCCCCAAGGCCAACGCCCCCAAACAGGCCATCAAGGGCATCGAGGTGGTGGCGGTGGATCGGGTGGAACAGGCAGTGGAGTATCTGCGTAGTCTTTGACGCACCCATGGTTGCACAACCTGTGCCTAACGCGCATGGTCGCCAGCCCCTCCGAGGATGAGAATGCGCAAAGGCAAATTGAACACCCCCCACCCCCATCCCCGCCCCGGGGCGGGGCTACTCATCGGCTCGCTGTGCTCGAGGGTTACACGGGGCTCCGGCTTACGCATTTTCAGGCTGATGCTCCGCATGCTGGTCCGCGACGCCCGGGCTGGGGAACTCAACGTGCTGGGCTTCGCCCTGGTGCTGGCGGTGGCGGCCTTGACCAGCGTCTCCTTCCTGACCGACCGGGTGGAGCAGGCCCTGGTGTTGCAGTCCCACGAACTGCTGGGGGGCGATCTGCTGCTCAGTGCCGACCATCCCTGGCCGGCGGCGGTGGCGCGGGAAGTCGCTGCCCGGAACCTGGCCCGGGCCGAGAGCGCCAGCTTCCCCAGCATGGTGTCCGCCAATGCTCACAGCCATCTGGCTGACATCAAGGTGGTCTCATCCAATTACCCTTTGCGGGGTCGATTACGCATCGCTTCCGCTTCGGGCCAGACCGATGCCCCGACCCGGGAGGTGCCGCCACCCGGCAGTGTCTGGGTGGATGAACGTCTGCTATCCGCCCTGGACCTGGCCGTGGGTGATGAGCTGCGGGTGGGGAGCCGGGAACTGCGCATCGCCGCCCTGCTGACCCTGGAGCCGGAGCGGGGCCTCAATCTGCTGGCCTTCGGTCCCCGGGTGCTGATGCACCAGGCGGACCTGGCCTCCACCGGTTTGGTCCAGCCCGGCAGCCGCATCACCTGGCGCCTGCACCTGGCGGGAGAGAAGGACGTGGTGACGGATTTTCGTCAGTGGCTGGAGCCCCGCCTGGGCCGGGGCGAAAAGCTGGAGACCATGGACAACGCCCGCCCCGAGTTGCGCCAGATGCTGGAACGGGCCCAGCGCTTTCTGCGCCTGGCGGCCCTGTTGGCCGTGGTGCTGGCTGCCATCGCCGTGGGGCTCGCTGCCCACCGCTACATGGAGCGCCACCTGGATGGCTGCGCTGTGCTGCGCTGTCTGGGGGCCAGCGGTCGGCAGGTGCTGCTGATCCACGGCGGCGCCTTCATCGGCTTCGGCCTGCTGGCCGCGCTGGTGGGTTCCCTGGTGGGCTATGGCGTGCAGGAACTGTTGCAGAGGTTTCTGGCCGGACTGGTGGGGCCGGCCCTGCCGCCGCCTTCCTGGCAGCCCTGGGTCCAGGGGCTGGCCATCGGCCTGACCCTGGTGGCCGGCTTCGCCCTGCCGCCCCTGCTGCAATTGCGCAAGGTATCGACCTTGCGGGTGCTGCGGCGGGAGACCGGGGGAGTGGAGCCGGTCTCCCTGGTGGTCTGGCTGCTGGGGGCCGTGGTCCTGGCCGGGCTGATGTTCTGGGTGGCGGGGGATGCCACCCTGGGGGGGATTGTGCTGGGGGGCTTCGCCGCCGCTTTCCTGATCTACGGCATCCTGGCCCGGCTGCTGCTGGCTCTGCTCGGGCCCCTGCGCCACGGCGGCGGCATCGGCTGGCGCTACGGCCTGGCCAGCCTGCGCCGGCGCCTGGCCAGCAGCCTGATCCAGGCCCTGGCCCTGGGCCTGGGCCTGACCACCCTGCTGCTGATCACCGTGGCACGGGACGATCTGCTGGCGGCCTGGAAAAGCCGAGTGCCCCCGGATGCGCCCAATCGCTTCGCCATCAATATCCAGCCGGAACAGCGGGCCGTGCTTCAAACCCGTTTCACCGCCGCCGGCCTGGAGACGCCACTGCTGGAACCCATGGTGCGGGGCCGGCTGGTGGCCATCAACGGCAAGGCGGTGGGGCCGGCGGATTACGCCGACGAGCGGGCCCAGCGTCTGATGGACCGGGAGTTCAATCTTTCCTGGGGCGAACAGTTGCCGGCGGGCAACCGGATCAGCGGCGGCCGCTGGCATGGCGCCGGGTCCGGCCCGGCCTTCTCGGTGGAGCAGGGCCTGGCCGAGACCCTGGGCCTCCGGCTGGGGGACGTACTCACCTACGACATCGCCGGCAACACGGTGGCGGCCCCCATCACATCGCTACGCAAGCTGGACTGGGACTCCATGCGAGTGAATTTCTTCGTCATCGCCCCGCCGGGCCTGCTGGAAAAATTCCCCGTCAGCTACATCACCAGCTTTCACCTGCCGCCGCGAAAAAGCGGCTTCGTGGATGAACTGGTGGGGGCACTGCCCAACCTGACGGTGATCGACGTGGCCAGCGTGGTGCGCCAGTTGCAGGACACCCTGGACCAGGTGGCCCGGGCGGTGCAGGCCGTGTTTGGTTTCTCCCTCCTGGCTGGCCTGGCGGTGCTCTACGCCGCCCTCCAGTCCAGCGCCGATGAGCGGGCCCAGGAACTGGCGGTGCTGCGGGCACTGGGCGCACGGAGCTTCCAGTTGCGCCAGGCCCTGGCCGCCGAATTCCTCGCCCTGGGCCTGGCCACCGGCCTGCTGGGGGGGCTGGGCGCCAGCCTGATCAGCGCCCTGCTGGCCCGTTGGGTATTTCATCTCCCCTATGTGCCGTCCTTCGACCTGCCCCTGATCGGTCTCCTGCTGGGCCCGGCCCTGGTGCTGGCCGCCGGCCTGCTGGGTACCCGTCAGGCCCTGGCCAGCAGCCCCATGCAGGTGTTGCGGGAAGCGCTTTAGTAACAAGAGTCGCGTCAGCGACTCACGAAGCGCCCCTCCCCCTCGCGGGGGAGGGGTTGGGGGAGAGGGGGAATGGGCATGGATTAATAACCACGTTTCTCCCAATACGAAGGATTAAGGTAGCCCTGCTAGACTGCGGGCCGCAGTTGATAGGGTGGAGCGGGTGATGGTGCATATGTTGTCGAATAGAGGGTGGGCGGCCCTGGCAGCCGCGCTGGTGATGCTGGTGACGCCGGTCCATGCCCAGGAAGTGGTGTTGCGGCATGCCCTGGAGGGCAAGGCCCTGGATGCTCTGGCAACCCTGACTCTGCGTTTCAACGATGCCCAAAAAGGCAAGGCCCGAGTCGTGCTTCAGGGACTGGCGGGGGTGGAGGACAAGCGGCATCTGCCCCAGATGGCCCTGCTGGACCCGGACGACAGTCTGACCTTTTTCGATACCCGCCCCCGCTTCCGGCCTCTTCATGAAATCATGAAAGAATCCCGCGAAAAGCTGGACCCCCGGCGTTTCTATCCCCAGATGGCCGATGCGGTGGACGATGCTGCCGGCCGTCTCCAGGCCCTGCCTTTGGGGCTGTCGGTACCGGTGCTGTTCTGGAACAAGGCGGCATTCACCAAGGCCGGACTCGATCCGGAGAGCCCGCCCCGAACCTGGTGGGAAGTGCAAAAGGCCGCCGGCGCCCTCTTCGACGTGGGCAGCGCCTGTCCTTTCACCACTTCCAGCTTTGCCTGGGTGCATATGGAAAACCTCTCCTCCCAGCACAACGAGCCGATGCTGGCGAGGCCCAACCGCATCGCCTTCAACAGCCTGATCAACGTCAAGCATCTGGCCCTGCTCTCCAGTTGGTACAAGAGTCGCTACTTCCGCTACTACGGCCCCCGCCGGGAGGGGGATGCCCACTTCCTCTCCGGGGAGTGCGCCATGCTCACCAGCCAGTCCAGCCTCTATGCCGACATCGCCAGGGAGGGCATCCAGGCAGGGGCCGCCATGCTGCCCCACTACGACGACCAGTACGGCGTGATGCCGCGCAATGTGCTGCCCGACGGGGCCGGTCTGTGGATGCTGGCAGGCTTCAAGAAACCGGAATATCAGGTGGCGGCACGTTTCGTTTCCTTCCTGATGCGACCGGATAATCAGCGGGCCTGGGTGCGGGCCACCGGCTATCTGCCGATGATGCCCGAGGCCCTGAAGGCCCTGCGGGAAGCCGGCGTGCCGGCGGCGGTGGCGGATCTGGCCGAGCGTCGGCTATCTGCGCCCAAGACCCTGCGGGTGCGCATGGGGGGAGGCCTGGAGCGGTTGAGGGAAATTCTGGGGGAGGAAATGGAATTTGTCTGGCGCAACGAAAAACCCGCCAAGGAGGCCCTGGATACCGCCATGCGCCGGGCCGACGGCTTGGTGGCGATGGAAGCCTGGACGCCCAGGCGGCGCTGACGGTCTTCATCGTCGCTCTGCCAAGGCCCGCCTGGTGCGGGCCTTTTTGTTTTTTCGGGGCGGCGGCTTCGCGTAAAATCGCGGTTTCGCAAAATTTCGTCCCCCGCCATGAAAAGCGCCGAGATCCGCCAGAAATTCCTCGACTTCTTCGCCTCCAAGGGCCACCAGATCGTCGCCTCCAGCTCCCTGGTTCCCCACGAGGACCCGACGCTGTTGTTCACCAACGCCGGGATGAACCAGTTCAAGGATGTCTTCCTCGGCTTCGACAAGCGTCCCTACAGCCGGGCCACCACCTCCCAGAAGTGCGTGCGGGCAGGCGGCAAGCACAACGATCTGGAGAACGTGGGCTATACGGCACGGCACCACACCTTCTTCGAGATGCTGGGCAACTTCAGCTTTGGCGACTACTTCAAGCAGGACGCCATCCGTTACGCCTGGGAACTGCTCACCGAGGTCTTCAAGCTGCCCCAGGACAGGCTCTGGGTCACGGTCTATGCCGAGGATGACGAGGCCTACGATATCTGGACCCAGGCTATCGGTGTGCCCGCCCAGCGGGTGATCCGCATCGGCGACAACAAGGGCGCCCGCTATGCCTCCGACAACTTCTGGATGATGGGCGACACGGGTCCTTGCGGTCCCTGCACCGAGATCTTCTACGACCACGGCGAGCATATCTGGGGTGGTCCCCCGGGTTCCCCCGATGAGGACGGTGACCGCTATATCGAAATCTGGAACAACGTCTTCATGCAGTTCAACCGGGACGAGGCGGGGGTGATGCATCCCCTGCCCAAGCCCAGCGTGGATACCGGCATGGGTCTGGAACGCATCTCCGCCGTGTTGCAGGGGGTCCATGCCAACTACGAAATCGACCTGTTCCGCACCCTGATTACCGCCGCCGCCCGGGAAACCGCGGGGGCCGACATGGATTCGCCGTCGCTGAAGGTGCTGGCCGACCACATCCGTGCCTGTTCCTTCCTGATCGCCGACGGGGTGATCCCCGGCAACGAGGGCCGGGGCTATGTCCTGCGCCGGATCATTCGCCGCGCCATCCGCCATGGTTACAAGCTGGGCGCTCGGGCTGCCTTTTTCCATCGCATGGTGCCGGACCTGGTGGCCGAGATGGGCGGCGCCTATCCGGAACTGGCCAGCGGCAAGACACGGGTGATGGAAGTGCTGAAGCAGGAGGAAGACCGCTTCTTCGCCACCATCGAGCATGGCATGGCGATCCTGGAAGCCGACCTGGCCGCCATGGCCGGTGCCGGCGTCACCCGGTTCAATGGCGAGACGGCCTTCAAGCTCCACGACACCTTTGGTTTCCCTCTGGACCTGACCGCCGACATCTGCCGGGAGCGGGGCGTGACAGTGGATTCCGCCGCCTTCGACGCCGCCATGGCGCGGCAGAAGGAGCAGGCCCGGGCCGCCGGCAAGTTCAAGATGGCGGCCAACCTGGAATACGACGGCCCCGCCAGCAGCTTCCACGGCTACGATGCCCTGGACACCGCTGGCATCGTCCTGGCACTTTACAAGGACGGCACACCGGTTCAGGAACTGCACGAGGGTGATCTCGGCGTGGCGGTCATCGATAACACGCCCTTCTATGCCGAATCTGGAGGCCAGGTCGGAGACCGGGGCGAGCTCAAGGGTTCCGGCGGCATCTTCGCCGTCGAGGACACCCAGAAAATCCAGGCCTCGGTTTTCGGCCTCCACGGCATCGTCAAGACGGGCCGCCTGGCCGTGGGCCAGCCGGTGGCTGCCCGCGTCGATGTTGCCGCCCGGGCCGCCACTGCCCGCAATCACTCGGTCACCCATCTGATGCACAAGGCCTTGCGCGAGGTCCTTGGCCATCATGTGCAGCAGAAGGGTTCCCAGGTGGACCCGGACAAGACCCGTTTCGACTTTGCCCACGGGGCGCCGATGAGCGCCGAGGAAATCCGCGAGGTGGAGGAGATCGTCAATCGCGAGATTCTCGCCAATGCCGCCACGGACTCCCGCGTCATGGCGCTCGATGAGGCCCAGAAATCCGGCGCCATGATGCTGTTCGGCGAAAAGTACGGCGACGAGGTGCGGGTGGTCGCCATCGGCTCCTCGAAGGAACTGTGCGGCGGCACCCATGTGGGCCGTACCGGCGACATCGGACTGTTCAAGATACTCTCGGAAGCCGGCGTTGCCGCCGGTGTGCGCCGCGTCGAAGCGGTGACCGGCAGCAATGCCCTGCGCTATGTCCAGGAGCAGGAGCGCCGCATCCAGGGTGTCTCGGCCCTGCTCAAGTCCCAGCCCGACGAGATCGCCGAGCGGGTGGTCGGCATTCTTGACAGCGTCCGGGCCCTGGAGAAGGAACTGGCCCGTCTCAAGTCCAGGCTGGCGGCTGCCCAGGGGGACGATCTGGCCGGCCAGGCGGTGGATGTCAAGGGCGCCAGGGTCCTGGCAGTAACGCTGGAAGGGGCCGATGTGACCGCCCTGCGCGAAACCATGGACAAGCTCAAGGACAAGCTGAAGAGCGCGGTCATCGTGCTTTCCGCCGTCAGCGAGGGCAAGGTCACGCTGATTGCCGGCGTTACCGCCGACCTCACGGCCAAGGTCAAGGCCGGCGAACTGGTGAATATGGTGGCCCAGCAGGTGGGCGGCAAGGGTGGCGGCCGGCCCGACATGGCCCAGGCTGGCGGCACCGATCCGGCAGCCTTGCCGGCGGCCCTGGTTTCGGTCCGTGCCTGGGTCGGCGAACGCTTATGAATCTCTGGCTGAAGCGCCTGGGGGTGGCCCTGGCCGTGTTGGTACTGTTGCTGGCGGCCTATTTCGCTCTGGTGCTGAGTTGGAGCTACTCCAGCGGCGAGCGGGCGGGCTGGGTGCAGAAGCTTTCCCATAAGGGCTGGGTCTGCAAGACCTGGGAGGGGGAACTGGCCATGGTGTCGATGCCGGGTACCGCTCCGGAAAAGTTCTACTTCACCGTTCGCGAGGCCAGGGTTGCCCGGTTGATCAATCAGTCCATGGGCAAGCGCGTGGCCCTGCACTACGAGGAAAAGGTCGGCCTGCCGACTTCCTGCTTCGGGGATACCCGCTACTTTGTCACTGCCGTCACGCCAGTGGATGAAATTCCGCTGGTTCCGGGGGTGGTGGTGCCGGCGGTGAAGCCGGTTGAAGCTGCCAAACCTGCCAGCACCGGAGGCAATTGATGCGGTTTTGCCCCCAATGCGCAGCTCCCCTGGCAGATCAGTTCCACGCCGGCCGTAATCGCGCCGTCTGCCCGGCGCCCGACTGCGGCTTTGTGCACTGGGACAATCCCTTGCCGGTGGTGGCTGCCATCATCGAATATCTGGATGGGGATGGACGGGTGCTTCTGGCCCGCAATGCCGCCTGGCCAGTGGAGTTCTATGCCTTGATCACCGGTTTCCTGGAACGGGACGAATCACCGGAAGAGGCCGTGGCCAGGGAGGTGAAGGAAGAGACCAATCTGGATGCCGAGTCGGTGGCCTTGATCGGTCTTTATCCCTTCCATCGCAAGAACGAACTGATTCTGGCCTACCACGTCCAGGCCCGGGGCGAGATCGTGCTGAACGAGGAACTGGCAGCCTACAAGCTGGTGCCGCCGGCCGAACTGGTGCCCTGGGAAGGCGGCACGGGCTGGGCGCTGCGGGACTGGATGCGGGACCGGGGCCTGATGGCCTGAAACCGTACCCTGTTTAACTAAACAGCATCAACGGAGCCGGGCGTGACCGTCGAGCGTAGCGAGCCGATGGGGTAGCCCCGCCCCAGGGATGGGCGGCGTTACTTTGGCGTATTTTCACCCTCGGTGGTGGTGCTGGCGACCATACGCGTTAGTCTTCTGGTTTTTCCTGTCCGATGCTGCTGGCCCAGGCCATGGCCTCGGCTAGGCAGGTGTTGATGATGGCGTGATCCAGACCCTGCAACTGGGCGGACAGGTCGTGGCACTTGGCGCCGTCTCCGGATTCCAGGGCCTCGATCAGTTGCAGCATGATGCCCAGCTCCCCTTCCTGGCTTTCCAGAGCAATCTGCACGTCGCTGGCGACGCTGACACCCTTGAGTATTTCCGCCATGGGCGCTCCCATCAGGGTGGGCATCAGGGACATGATGCCGGTCATGAAACCGCGATCCTCGAAATCTCGTTTGCCCGGATACATCCGGTTGGCCAGCAGTTCCATCAGTCGCCCACGGGCCGCTGCCATTTGCAGCAGCGGGCTGGCCACGTTGCCGCTGGCCGGGTTGGTGTAGAGCAGCAGTTGCAGCCAGCGCTGAAGCTGACGTCGGCCCAGTACGGTGATGGCGTGACGCAGGGAAGTGACCCGGGTGGCGACGCCGGTGGCCACCGAATTGGTCAGGCGCATCAGGTTCATGGTGAGTCCGGCCTCACGCTTGAAGATGGCTTCCAGGTTCTTGGTGTCGGCATCTTCCATTACCAGTCCCAGCAATTGCATCAGCGCCAACTGGGATTGACTGAGTTTTTTGCCGGTCAGAATCGCCGGTTTGGCGAAAAAGTAGCCCTGGAACAGGTGGTAACCCAGCTTGTGACAAAGATCGGCCTGTTCCCGTGAGTCCACTTTCTCTGCCAGCAACTTCAGTGGCCAGCGGTCCAGTGCCTTTGTGACGGCGGCCAGGGCCGCGGTGTCCAGGGGCATGATGTCCACCTTGACGACCTCTACCAGGTCCAGCAGGGGCTGCCATTTCTCCTCAAAATTGACGAAATCGTCCAGGGCCAGGGTGAAGCCTCGGGCCTTCAGGTCCCGGCAGCGCTCGATGATCTGGGGTGTGGGTTCCACGGTTTCGAGAATTTCCAGCACCATCTTTTCCGAGGGCAGAATCTCCAGCATGTCCGAGAGCAGCAGGGTTTCGTCGCAATTGACGAAACCCTTGTATGGTCCCAGGGCACGCTCGATGCCCAGTTCGGCGAAGGCGTGGCTGATGACGCTGGCGCTGGCGGCCAGGTTGTCGGAAACATCGGCCGCATTGACCCGACCGTTGCGAAACAGCAGCTCGTAGGCGTAGAGCTGGTGATCCCGGTCCAGGATGGGCTGGCGCCCGATGAAGATTTCTTCAGTGCCCTGATTCATCGAAACCCACCTCCAGCCCCGGCCATACGGCCTCCAGGGCGCTCTTGAATTCGGCCTGGATACGGGCCAGGGCAGCAATGTTGTCGGCTTCGAAGCGCAGTACCACGACCGGTGTGGTGTTGGAGGCCCGGGCCAACCCGAAACCGTCCGGGTATTCGGCCCGTACCCCGTCGATGGTGATCAGTTCCTTCGCGCCGGGGAAATGTCCTTCCCTCTGTAGCCTGGCGATCAGGGCATGGGGCTCCCCCTCCTGCATCTTCAGGTTCAGCTCCGGCGTGGAGAGGGCATTGGGTAGATGCTTCAGGGGCCAGTTGGCGTCGGCCCAGCGGGAGACAATTTCCAGCAGGCGGGCGCCGGCATAGAGCCCGTCATCAAAGCCGTACCAGCGTTCCTTGAAAAACACATGGCCGCTCATCTCGCCGGCCAGCAGCGCGCCGGTCTCCTTGAGTTTGGCCTTGATCAGGGCATGGCCCGTGTTCCACATGACCGGCACGCCGCCCTGGTGACGGATGGACTGGGCCACCCAGCGGGAGCATTTCACGTCGTAGATCACCTGGGCACCAGGATTGCGGGCCAGCATGTCGGCGGCGAAGAGCATCAACTGGCGGTCGGGGTAGATGATCTCGCCGTCCTTGGTGACCACGCCGAGCCGGTCGCCATCACCGTCGAAGGCCAGGCCCAGTTCGGCGTCGGTCTCCTTGAGGGTGCGGATGACGTCCTTCAGATTCTCGGGCTTGGAGGGGTCCGGGTGGTGATTGGGGAAGTTGCCATCCACCTTGCAGAACAGTTCCACCACTTCGCAGCCCATGCGCCGGAACAGTTCCGGCGCGAAATCCCCGGCCACGCCGTTGCCGCAATCCACCACGATCTTCATGGGGCGGGAGAGCTTCACATCGGAGACGATACGGGACAGGTAGGCCTCCTTCACATCGGCATGACGCACATGGCCCTGGCCTTCCGTGAGGTGGTTGTGCTCGATGCGGCTCCGCAGGTCCTGGATCATCTCGCCGTACAGGGTCTGGCCGCCCAGCACCATCTTCAATCCGTTGTAGTTGGGCGGGTTGTGGCTGCCGGTGACGGAAACGCAGCTCTCGGTACCCAGTTCAAAGGCGGCGAAGTAGGTGACCGGGGTCGGCACCCGGCCGATGTCGATCACGTCGACGCCTGCATTATTGATGCCGTCGGCCAGGGCGGTGGATAGTTCGGGGCCGGAAAGCCGGCCATCGCGGCCGATGGCGATGGTGGTGATGCCTCGGGCCAGGGCCTCGCTGCCCAGGGCCTGGCCGATGGAGCGTACGGCCGCCGCCGTCAGGGATTTGCCGACAATGCCACGAATGTCATAGGCCTTGAAGATTTCCTGGGCGGGTTGTTGCATGGTCGGCTCCGTTTCGGTGAGTGGGGATTATTGCATGGGATTATTTGCCGTCCACTGGGAACCGCCACCCCGCTAGTGCAGGATCTTGGGTATCTCCCCTTCGAACTCCGGGGGCGCCGGCGAGGTATGACGCACCACCAGGCGCCAGCCCAGGGCGCCGCGAACGAAAATGTTGGTGGCAACGATGGGGGCGAAGGTCGAATCGTCGCCCTCGACGGCCACGTGCTCCACCCTGCTGTGGATGGCGGTGAAGGGATTTACCACCTGACTCAGAGCGGTCACCCGCAGGTTGAGGCGGAATCCGCTTTCGAAAATCCGTCGCCAGGCTTCGCGCACCAGGGTATAGCCGGCCAGTCGTGGCCCCCCCGGCAGCACGCAGACGATCTCCTCGTCCTCTGCCCAGATGGCCATCATGGCATCCAGGTCGGCCCGCTCCAGGGCTTCGTAGAAGGCGGCCTCGGCATCGTCGGGTGTGGCAAAGAAGGATTTACGGGTGGGCATGGAAAACGTTGTTCAGGGTTTCGATGACTTGCTCGGGCATCAGGTCTTCCAGGCATTTCAAATGCCCCAGGGGACATTCGCGCTGAAAGCATGGACTACAGGACAATTTCAGGGAAATGATCCGTGCCCGGGAGGACATGGGAGGAGTATAGGCCGGACTGGAAGAGCCGTAGAGGGCTACCAGGGGACGATCCAGGGCCGCTGCCACGTGCATCAGCCCGGAATCGTTGCTGACCACCTGGCGGGCACCGGCGAGCAGGTCGATGGCCTGGGTCAGGGAGGTGCGGCCGCAGAGATTGAGGGCCATTCCCTCCGCCAGAGCCGCGATTTCATCTCCCACGGCCGCATCCTTGGCGGCGCCCAGCAACCATACCGGCAACCCGTCCTGGGCCAGGCGTCGGGCCAGGTCGGCGAAATGGCGTACCGGCCAGCGCTTGGCCGGGCCGTATTCGGCGCCGGGGCAGAGAATGACCGGCGCAGCGTCCAGGGGCAGCCCCAGAGTGCGCCGGGCTGCCGCCTGCTGCTCCGGCGTGGAACACAGCCGGGGTTGAGGCAAGGGCAGGAGCGGATCGCTCCCAGGCGCTTCCGCCAGTTGGGCGTAGCGCTGGGCCAGCTGGGACCGGGCTACCTTGTCAAGGACATGGCGGTTGTTCAGCAGACCGATCCGGGCTTCGCCGGTGAAGCCGGTGCGCTTCGGGATGCGGGCAAAGAAGGGGACCAGGGCCGACTTCCAGGAGTTGGGCAGCACCACCGCCTCGTCGTAGCCCTCCTGGGCGAGGGCGCGGCCCAGGGCGCGGCGCGCCCAAAAGGCGAAGTCTCCGTGGCGGAAAGGGCTGCCGATGACCCGGCGCACTTCGGGCATGCGTTCCAGCAGGGGTGCGCACCAGTCTGGCGCCAGCACGTCGATCGATGCCCCCCGGGCCGCCAGCCGGGCGAGCAGGGGCTGGGCGATCAGGGTGTCGCCGATCCAGGAAGGAGCGACGACCAGGATGCGTGTGGGGCTCCCCACGCTATTACCGTGAAACAGCGAATTGAAACGGCAGATCGAACTGTCGAGCGTATCGAGCCGGCATCGTCATCTTCCCCGGAGTGGGGGAGCTTGGCCTGTCCTGAGCCCGTCGAAGGGGGAGGGGGTGGGCCTTCCTGCCTTTCGCGTGGTTCATGGACCGGGGTGGAAAATGGGTTGCCATGAGTGTCAGTGGTGTCCCTTGGGCCGTTCGCCGGTGAAGCTGTATTCGGTGCCGCAATAAGGACAGACGGCCTTGCCTTCATGGTTCTTCAATACGTCCAGGAACACCCTGGGGTGGTGCGCCCAGAGGGGGGCGCCGGGGCGGGGGCAATGCAGGGGCAGGTCGTGGGCAGTGACTTCCACCTGGCGGGCGGTGTCGTTGGTGGCTTGGGTCATGATGGGGTTCCTCAGACAGCAGTGAGCCATTCGGCGTGGGCCGGCACCTTGCCATTGACCACGTCGAAGAAAAGCGCCTGGAGCTTGGCCGTGATGGGGCCGCGCTTGCCCGCGCCGATGGTCCGGTTGTCCAGCTCGCGGATGGGCGTAACTTCGGCGGCGGTGCCGGTGAAAAAGGCTTCATCGGCGATGTAGATGTCGTCCCGGGTGAGACGCCGGCTTTTCACTTCGTAGCCCAGCTCGGCGGCCAGGGCGATGATCGAGGCGCGGGTGATGCCGGTCAGGGCCGCGGCGATCTCCGGCTCATAGATCACGCCGTCCTTGACGACGAAGAGGTTCTCGCCGGCGCCCTCGGCCACGAAGCCCTCGGTGTCCAGCAGCAGGGCCTCGTCGTAGCCATCCTGGGTGGCTTCCAGGTTGGCCAGGATGGAGTTGGCGTAGGTGGCCGCCAGCTTGGCGCGGGGCATGATCGAATTCACATGGGCGCGGGCAAAGCTCGACGTCTTGATGCGGATGCCTTGTTCCAGGGCCGCCTCGCCCAGATAGGCACCCCAGGGCCAGGCGGCGATGGCCACATGGACCGTGGCGCCGCGGGTGGAGATGCCCATCTTCTCGGAACCGTAGAAGGCGATGGGGCGCAGGTAGCAGGACTCCAGCTTGTTGGCGCGCACCACTTCCTTCTGGGCTTCCATGATCTGTTCCCGGCTGTAGGGAATCTGCATCATGTAGATGTGGGCCGAGTTGAACAATCGGTCCGTGTGCTCTTTGAGCCGGAAGATGGCGGTGCCGGAAACGGTGTTGTAGGCGCGGACCCCCTCGAACACGGACAGGCCGTAATGGAGGGAATGGGTCAGCACGTGAGTGGTGGCTTCGCGCCAGGGCACGAGCTTGCCGTCGTACCAGATGAAACCATCGCGGTCGGCCATGGACATGGGGATTCTCCAGCAGGGATTGGCTAAAAGAGGGCGATTTTAGCCGATTTGCCCTGTCTGACCGTCCCCCGCCCTGCGGATTTCTCATCGGGAGGGTGAAGCCACTCATGGAGCATGGGCTTGTGGGTATGATTCGTCCTGTAGACGGCATGGGGGAATGCACGATGGTGAAAGCTGGGTTCTTCGGTTTGCTGGTGGCATTGATGACAAGTGCCGCCCTGGCCCAGGAGAGCGATGACTCCGCTCGGCGTCTGGTGGAACAGAAGCTGCGCTTGGTGGAAACCCTGACCAATTCTCCTGCGGCCCGCCAGGCTACGACGGCCGAAGGCGAGGTGCCGGCCCTGATCGGGATTGGCCGTCAGGCCATCGCGGATGCCCGGGTCGCTCTGGCACAGGACCAGGTTGATCAGGCGGCGAAACTGGCAGACGAGGCCTTGAAGGCCATTACCCTGGCTTCCCGTCGTGGCGCCTCCGCTGGTGCCCTGCCGGAAAGCGTGCAGCGACGGCATTTCGACGAGCTGCGGGAACAGGTGACCATCTATCGGGCCTCAGCCGACGAACTGGTCCGGGATGGCCGTTTTGCCGTGGCGGCGAATAAGCTGCTGGCCCAGATCGACCGTCCCTTTGCGGAGGCCGATAGTTTGGCCGCTGCCGGTCGTTTGGGTGAGGCCAACAAAAAATTGTCGGAAACCTATCGTTTGGCGGTGGCGGAAATCTCACGCCTGCGGGCGGGACAGGAGGTGGTGCTGTCCCTGAAGTTCGATACCCCGGCCGACGAGTATGCCTACGAACAAAAGCGGTTCAACAGCAACGAAATCATGGTGGATATGATGATCGCCGAAGGGCGCGGAGCGGGCGGGCAGCAGAAGCTGGTGGATGGCTTTCTCGCCGAGGGACGGAAGATCAAGCTGGAAGCCGAGGAGTTCGCCCGTACCGGTCGTCACAAGGAGGCCGTAGGCCTGATGGAACGTGCTGCGGCCCAGTTGGTGCGGGCACTGCAAGCCATGGGCGTGCCGGTTTTCTGAGGGGGGCGAGATGGTAATGATCCGAACAATACTGTTGTATATCGCCTTTCTCTCCACGATGACGCCCGCCTGGGCAGCCGAATTGCCCAAGGCCCTGAACGCGGTGAACCGCTCCGGGGAACAGCGCATGCTGTCTCAGCGCATCATCAAGGGCTATGCCCAGTTGGGCATGGGAGTGCAGCCCCAGCAGGCCAGGGCGATCGTCGAGGATTCCGTGGCCCGGTTCGAGGCCAATCTGAAGTGGCTCGAAGCCTTCGATGCCACGCCCCGGTCGTCGCTGGGGGAAATGCGTACCCGCTGGCAGGTCTTACGGAACGCCATCAAGGCCAAGCCCACGCTGGCGTCGGCCCGGCAGGCGAATCGCCGTGGAGAGGCCGCGCTGATTGCGGCGGAGCGCATGACCCGGTTGTTGCAGAACGTCCTGAATACGGAGGCCAGCCACGTGGTCAACCTGGCCGGTCGCCAGCGCATGTTGTCCCAGCGCCTGACCAAGGCCTACATGTTGATCAGTTGGGGAGATGTTTCCCCGGCCCTGCGGGAGGAACTGGATACGACGATGCACGAGTTTTCCCTGAGCCTGGATTTGCTTAGCGCCCGGGCCGGCAACTCCGCCGCGATCAATGCCGAACTGGAGGAGCAGGCCCGTCAGTGGAACTGGCTGAAAACCGCCGTAGCCACGGAAGGCGCCGTCAATTACCGCCTGATCGTCGCCGAGGCCAGCGAAGCTCTCCTCCTCAGCGCCGAGCGACTGACCCGGCTCTATGAGGTTGCGGGCACAGGGCAGGCGAGGTCGATTCCGTGAGGGAGCGGTGGCCGTGATTTCGATGAACTATGCGGCCTGGCTGGCTGATTTTGTGTATGCCTCCTATGGCGTGGTGCCCATCCAATTGCTTGAGGATACGGGCATCGGTGAGCAGAACCTGGCAAATCCGGCTGCGGAAATCACCGAAGGCCAGCATGTCACTCTGCTGCGCAATGCCATGCGGCTGAGTCGTGATCCGGCCCTGGGTCTTGAACTCGGCATCCATCGACATATCTCCACCCTGGACCGCTTCGGTTTCGCCATGATGTGCTGCGAGACTTTTCGCGAGGCCCTGCGGGTGGGCAATGAGTACCAGCGGGTCATTGGTCGCTTTTCGGGTCGGCTGCTGTTCCTGTCCTTCCATGAGGAGGGGCGCAATGCCTCCTTCCAGATCGAAGTGGCCCCGGAGTTGGGGGATCTGGCCCAATTCGCCGTGGAGGAGATTCTTGGCAGCATTCTCAGCAACACCCGCTGGGTCACCGGCCGGGAGCTGCCCGTCAGGGAACTCTGCTGCGCCTATCCGCGGCCGGCTCATTGGGCCAATTACCGCAAGTATTTCTCCTGTCCGATCCAGTTTGATGCCCCCCGCAACCAGATCCGCTTCGACGCATCATTTCTCGATACGCCCCTGCCTCTTGCCAGCAGCCATGCGGCCCTCATGTATCGCGCCCATTGCCAGCGCCTTGTTGGTCAGGATCTCGCAGATCCGGAGGGACTCGTCGCCGGGATTCGCGCCCGGCTATTGACCAGCGCCGATTGCACTCTGACGCTGGAGGCCTGCGCCGAGGCATTGTCCATCAGTGCCCGTACCCTTCGCCGTAAATTGCATGAAAGTGGATGTTCCTATCAGGACATCGTCGACGATGCCCGCGCCAGTCTGGCTCGACGCTATCTGGAATCCTCGCGGCTATCGGTGGAGACTATCGCGGAACGCCTCGGCTTCAGCGAACCTACCAGCTTCTCCCGCGCTTTCAGGCGCTGGACCGGCATGTCTCCCCGGGCCTTCCGTAACCGTGATTCTCAGGTTGGCGCGCATGGTCACCCGCACCGTCCTCCGAGTGACCCCTCGTGAGATTCTGCTCGACTGCAATCAACGTTACCTGGCTTTTCTGACTCCCATGGGCCGCGCCGCCATCGCGGCCGCCTGCTCACTCACGCGTATCAGGCATCGCCGGTCAGCGAGGGCAAGGATGCTCGGGATTTCCGCTTGCGGAATTCCCGTGGCGACATGCCCGTCCAGCGCCGGAAGGCCCGGGTAAAGCTGGTGGGATCGCTGAAACCCAGCCGCTCGGCGATGGCCTCGACAGAAAGTCGGGAAGATTCGAGATAACTTCGGGCGAGCCCAGCCCGCACATCGTCGACGATGCCCTTGTAGGACACCCCTCGTTCCTCCAGGCGCCGACGCAGGGTGCGTGGACTGATGTCCAATCTGGCGGCACATTCCTCCGGGGAAAGCAGACGGTCGGAAAACATCAGCATCTGGGCTCTGATGTTGCGAACCCATTCATCCTCGTCGCCACCGTCGGCATGGATCAGTTTCTCGCATTGGGCCCGATAAATCCGGGCCGCATTGCTGCTGGCCATGGGCAGGCGCGTGCCGAGAAAGGCGGCATCGAAACGCACCTGGGTCCGGGGCGCATCGAATACCACCGGGCAGGGCAGGTATTGGCCGTAGGCCTCGCCATGGGCCGGACGGGGAAAACCGCAGCGGATTTCCCGCAGGGGCAGGGGCCGGCCGGTCACCCAGCGGGTCACGGACAGGATGCTGCCCAGCATGTCCTCCACCGCGAACAGCAGCAGATCGTCGGGCGCCACCGCCGCCTCCACCTCCAGCACGGCCTCGTCGCCTTCGCTGCGCAGGGAAAGAAAGACCAGGCGGCCACTGAAGCGGCCCGGCACCTTCTGGTACTGGCAGCCCATCAGGATGGCCTCCCGCAGGGTCTCGGAACACAGCATGGCGAAGCCCAGGCTGCCAAAAGTGGAGATGGGCCGGTTGCTCCCCAGGGCCAGGCCGAGGGCGGGATCGCGGCTCAGTTGCAGGGCGTTGCGCAGCAGGCAGATATGCTGCGCATCCGAAATGCCGCCCGGTTCCGAAAGATCCCGGTCCTCCAGCCCGGTGCCCTTCAGCAAGGCTGCCCGGGAGATTCCGCAGGACGCCATGAACTCGGTCATCCAGGCCACATAATTCATCGAAACCATCGCGACTCCGCCCCCCGCCACTGGCGCTCCTTCACCAGCGCTACAGGTTAATCGGCTTTGCGCCCCGGGTGAAGCCATCGACCCCATTCCCGTCTGCCCTCATCCGGGCGTCGGCGGCATCAACAATCCCGCGCCGAAAGCGTAAGGGGTGCTGCTGGCCAGCAAGTAGGGTTCATGGCAGGGCCCCGACTTCAGCATGCGGTCCAGGCCGATCAGCAGATCCGCCGATCCCACATGCCCGGTCTCGGGGCCGGTCAGCAGGAAATCCTCGATGGGAATGTTGATCACCTGGGCGATCAGATGCAGGAACAGGGCAGCCGTCTGGTTGATGATCACCCGCTTGGGCGCAATGCCGAAGCGCTTTTTCATGGCCTCCAGGCTGCTCGAATAGCCATAGGCATAGCGCTCGCGGATATCGGCCCGGGAGCTGCCCATGAACAGGCGCTCGGCGGGATTGGCCCCCGCCGGGGCCACCGGATGGCGGGTGCCGCCGTACTTGACCAGCACCGTGCCGTTCAGGTCGCTCTGGGTAGTGAATTCCGCGCCCCGGAACATCGCCTTGGCGGGATGGGGCGTATCCATCGCCACCACGGCGGCGCTGGCGCCGTCGCCGTGGGCCCAGAGTCCCATGCTCGCCATGGAGCCATGGTCCACCGTATAGGACCAGCGCTCCGCCGTGACGATGGCCGCCACACCGCCGCCATGGGTGGCCAGCCAGCCCTGGGCCATGTCCAGGGCCGACAGGGCGCCCAGGCAGCCGATGGTCATGTCCAGCCCCAGGCAGTGGCCCTGGGCGCCACAGGACTGCATGATCTCCGTGGCCACGGAAAAGGACGGCAGATAATCCCGCGAGATGCCGGCGAAAAGTACCAGGCGGAGTTCGTCCGGAGCCACGCCCGCATCGGCCAGGGCCGCCTTGAGGGCCGTGGCCCCCATGGTGCTGGGGTGGTCCTCCGCCAGGGCATGGCAGACGTTCGGCCAGCCCTGGTAGTTGCTCACATCCGCCCCGGCCTCGGCAGCCACCTCACACACCGGCCGGGCCGGTGGCAGATAGATGCCGCTGCCAAGGATCGACAGGGTCGTTTCCGTACTCATGGCGCTTCGTCCTTCAATAAACACTCCACGGCGTCGGCGATCTGGCTCGCCCGCTGCCGTAGTACTTCTTCCGGAACCATCTGGGTCGGATGGTCGATCACGATGGCGGGGAGCGGCCGATCCGCCGGCTGGTAGGCCATGCACCGGTTCACCTGGTCCCCGAAAGGTTCAGTCAGAATCGCGAAACCGGCGACACCGGCCCGCTGCAACAAAATGGCGTCAAGCGAACTGCCCGACGAACAACTCCCTCAATCGGAGACACCGCACAAGACGAGCCCCGGCTCCTGGGACAGGGAGGCCAGGAGGGCCGCCGGCATCGGTGTGCCGGCATCATTCTTTTGCAAAATCTCCTCACGGACCTCGATGCCCCGCTGCCGCAGGATCTGCTGGGCGAACTGCAGGATCGCCAGGGAGTTGGGCTTCTTGTGGTCAAGGAACGTGACGCGGGGCAGCTTCGGCTTGAGAGTGATCCTGATGGGATCGGACTCGGGCCGGGGGATGGGGTTCACCAGCACCTCGCAGGTCACATCGCCGCAACTCATCAGTTGCTTGGCCGGTAGTTTTTCTGTCATGGGCTTGCTCATTGTTCACCTCCGTAAAAAATCTCGGTTCAAATACCTACGATCTGTTTGCAGACGACATTCTGGCTGCCCGCCCAACGGGGGATGACGGCGGAGAAGCGGCCGCCAACGGCACCGCATTCGATGAAGCTCAGTTGGTCGATTGTTTTCAGTGGCGTGCGCATCGCACCGAACTCCACCTCCGCATACTCCAGGGGCGGAATCGCGATCCGCCCCACCTTCACCAGATCGTCCGTCTGGCGCCGGGCATTCTCGTAAAGGTATTGCCGCGCCTGTTCCCGGGTGAACTCCGACTTCACCAGTGCCATATGGTCTGGCGCAATCACCACCAGATAGCCCGAAGAGCGGTAGTACCAGGCCGTCTGGCCGTAATGCAGCATGCAGTCGCCGATGGTGTCCAGAATCGCCGCCCCGGTCCTGGCATAGTGGTTGTTGCAGGAGTTCGGTCCTTCGCTGGACATGACCGATACGGCGGAAACCTCGGCGGGCAGGCCAAACTGGGTGTGGTAGGGTCCCCAGGCCGTTTGGGGATGCTCGGCAATGCAAAAAGACAAGCGCCCAGGATGCCCCACGGTGCCGTGGGATTGCAGCACACCGCCGCCCTTGCCGCAGAACAGCCGCATCATCTGGGCGAAACGCCCCACGGTGGCGTTGATCCGGCTGTTGGCGCCCAATGCGTTCGCCTCATGCTCGAAGCCCAGGGCCGCCACCACCGGACCGCTCACAATCACCAGCACACTGGCCCCACCTGTGGTCACTTCCACCCCGCTGACGTTGAAGCGGGGATCCAGTATGGCCAGGACCAGGGCCCGCAGTACCGGCGCATATTCCAGCTTGCAGCCAGCCATCACCGCCGTAGCCGCCACCTGCTCGGCGCGGACCTTGATGCTCTGGTCGGGGATATTCCCCACCACATCAGTGGCCTGCCAGCCCAGGGCCTCCAGCATGGGATCCACCAGGCTGCCATAGGGGGGGATCACCGGCAGACCATCGGTCCAGCCGCTTTCCATGCACTTCTCGATGTCATCCAGGACGCCGTGGCTCACTGTTTTTTCTCCTTCGTCTGCGCGGTCTTTTGTTTATGGAAACACCGATTAAGTCCGTTCGCGCTGAGCCTGTCGAAGCGCAAGCCTCGCCAACGCGGGGCTTCGACAGGCTCAGCCCGAACGGGTGGGGACTTTGTTCCGTACTCCATTAAATATGGCGGAAGAGGTAGGAGTCGAACCCACCAGGCGCCTCATCGGCACCGCGCTGGTTTTGAAGACCAGGTGCCCCACCGGGGACATCGCTCTTCCGTGGTAATTCATGCCGCCATCCTCCGCGGCCAGTCTGCATCCCGGAGTCGGCGCCCATTGCCTTCCCGCCGGGTGAATTTGACACTGTCGAAATACTCCAGGATCTCGATGGTCAGATCCCGTCCCAGTCCCAGATGGACCTTGGTCTCGATCACCGAAAAAATCTCCTGCCGCGCCGCCAGGTGCTGGATCTCGACCGCCAGCCCTTGCAGCACCGACGGCAGGGTGAGCCGCTTGGAACTGACTTGAACCAGTTGTCCGGACTTCAGCGCCGTGGCGATCACCGCCCCTTGCACCTTGGTGCCCAGTCCCAGGTCCCGCTCGATTTCCGAGAGCAGGGGCAAATGGAAGCCCCGCTCCACCGTATAGGCCTGGAGCCGTTCCCAGCCGGCCTGGATGGCAGTCGGCAGCGTGGCCCGGTAGCCGGCGCAACTGACCCTCCCCCCGGCCAGCAGCAAACGTTTCTCCTGAACCAGGGCCTCCAGGACCGCCGCAAGGAAAGCGGGTCCGGGATTGCCCCGCAGCAGCAGCGCCTGGGGCATGCCCGCATCCATCGGGTGCTCCTTATGCCAGTCAGCCACCTGGGCAAAAAGTTGCTCCCGCTGCGCGTTCCAGTCGCCGGCGTTGAGCAGCCAGTCGCCGTGATCGCCGCGCAACCGCAGCAAGCCGGCCAGGGTGGGAAGGGATAACAGCGCCGCGAGTTCATCGTCCCGCAGGTTGAGGGCGGTCTGGACAGCCGCCAGATCCACCGGTCCCATGCCCACCTCCAGCCAGGCTCCCAGGATTGCGGCGGGGTCGTCATGGTCGAGAGCCGCCAGCCAGGCCAACCGCGCCGGCTTGCGCTTGTGCCACTGGGGCGCGGCCGGCCCCAGCACGCGTCCGCCCCCCAGGATCACGCTTTCGCTGTCGTCCTGGATCAGGAAGCGGTCGCCCCAGCAGACCTGCAAGGGCTCCTGGAGGACGAACTGCACCAATCCCATCCCGGCAGGGGATGAAGGTCCGTCGGTCTCCAGGAAATACACCCGGGCGGCCAGGCGCCGGGCACCGAGATAGAGCTTCACCGGCTGGAGGTGCTTGAGGGAAAATGGCAGGTCGTCGAGCAGGCGCAGGCGGGCATCAAACCTCAGGCCCGGTGCCACGCAGCGGGCATCGGCCAGCATGTCGCCCCGCTGGATGTCCTCCCGCTCCACATCGCCCACCAGATTCAGGGCGCAGCGCTGGCCAGACTGCCCCGTGGAGGCGGCCTCGTCCTGGGCATGAATGCTCCGTACCCGCACCTTGATGCCTTCGCTGCCAGACTTCACCGTGTACAGCAGCAGGCTGTCGCCCACCGCCACGCGCCCGGCCATGGCCGTCCCGGTGACGATCAAGCCGGCGCCCTTGAGCACGAAGGCCCGGTCCACCGAGAGGCGGAAATAGCCCCGCGCTTCCTGATCCTGCTGCCGCTCGGCGCGGGCTGCCAACTCGGCCTGCAAGTCGACCATGCCCTCGCCCGTGAGGCTGGAAACGGGGAAGACCTGGGCCCCGGGTAGCAACCCGCCCACCGCCCCGCTCACGGCCCGGAGCTGTTCAGGGGAAACCCGGTCGGTCTTGGTGACGACAGCCAGGGTGTCGCGCACCCCCAGCAGTTCCATGACCCGCACATGCTCCCGGGTCTGGGGCATCACGCCCTCGCCGGCATCCACCACCAGCATGCCCAGGTCCACGCCGCGGATGCCGGCAATCATGGTGTTGATGAAGCGCCGGTGCCCCGGCACGTCGATGAAGCCGATGGAAGCGCCGGCCGCCGTCTTGCGGTAGGCAAAGCCCAGGGCGATGGTCATGCCCCGGCGCTGCTCCTCCTCCAGGCGGTCGGTGTTGACGCCGGTGAGTTGCCGGACCAGGGAGGTCTTGCCGTGGTCCACATGGCCGGCGGTGGCGACGATCACGGCAGCACCTCACCAAGCGCGGACCACTGGGTAAGGAATTCCGCCTCCGCGGCCTCGGCCAGGCAGCGCAGATCGAGTAGCAGCTTGCCGTTGGAGATACGCCCCAGTACCGGCACGGGCAGGTGCCGCAGAGCTTCGGCCAGACCACGCAGTTCGCCGTCGTCGCCTGAGCGGGGCGCAACCTCGATGGCGACGCTGGGGATGGTGTCCACCGGCAGGGCGCCGCTGCCGATCTGGCTGTGGCAAGGCACCGCCGCTACCTGGAAGCGTGGCGCCAAGGCCGCAGCAATGCCAGGCACTAGGCGCCCTGCCTGGTCCTCGATGTCCGCCAGGGGCCGGGTCAGCAGGCGCAGGGTGGGCAAACGCTCCGGCAAGGTCGTGGGATTGCGGTAGAGCTTCAACACCTCGGCCAGGGCGGCCAGGGTCAGCTTGTCCAGGCGCAGGGCCCGCTTCAGGGGGTTCTTGCGGATGCGCTCGATCAGCGCCTTGCGTCCGGCGATGATGCCGCACTGGGGTCCGCCCAGCAGCTTGTCGCCGCTGAAGGTGATCACGTCCGCCCCCTGGGTGACGGTGGCCGCCACCGTGGGTTCGGCGGGCAGGCCCAGGGCGGCGAAGTCCACCAGACTGCCGCTGCCCATGTCCACCACGAAGGGCAGGCCATGCTGCCGGGCCAGGGTCGCCAGGGCCGATTCCTCCACCGCGTGGGTGAAGCCCTCGATGCGGTAGTTGCTGGTGTGCACCTTCATCAGCAGGGCGGTGCGCGCACCGATGGCGGCGGCGTAGTCCTTGAGATGGGTGCGGTTGGTGGTGCCCACCTCCACCAGCTGGCAGCCGGAGCGGGCCATGATTTCCGGCACCCGGAAGGCGCCGCCGATCTCCACCAGTTCCCCCCGGGAGGTGGGGACTTCGCCCCCCAGGGCCAGGGTGTTTAGAACGAGGAAGACCGCCGCCGCGTTGTTGTTGACCACCGTGGCCGCTTCCGTGCCGGCCAGCTCGCAGATCAGGGATTCCACATGGCTGTCCCGCTCACCTCGTTCTCCCCGCTCCAGATCGAACTCCAGAGTCGTCGGCGCCGTGGCGACGGCGATCATGGCCTCTACCGCCTCCCGGGGCAGCAGGGCACGCCCGAGGTTGGTATGGAGCACCGTGCCGGTCAGGTTGAACACCGGACGCAGACTGGGCTGGTGGCGAGCCTGCAGCTCGGCCGCCACCCGCTGTTGCAGGGCCTCGGCGGAGACCAGGAGCGGATGGCCCTGGTCCAGTTGCTGCCGGGCCTGGGTCAGGATTCCGCGAATCGCCTGGCTCACCTCTCCGTGGCCCCAGCGGACGATGGCGTCGCCCATCTGTTGCAACATCGCATCCACCGAGGGCAAGGCCCGTCGCAGATCGGGGGCGGGATGATCCTGGCTCATGGCTTCGCCCTCAATACCCGGCCGCCACATCCACCAGGCCCTCCAGGGGCCGTCCCTGGGCGAAGGCCTCCAGGTTGCGCAGGAAGATGGCCAGCATGCGATCCACCATGCCCGGCGCGCTCCAGGAAATATGGGGGCTGAGGCGCACCCTGGGATGCGCGTAGAGCCAATGGCCGGCGGGCAGCGGCTCGGGCTCCACCACGTCGAGGGATGCCATGGCAATGTGGCCGCGGTCCAGCAGGGGCCGCAGGGCGTCCTGATCGATCAGACCCGACCGGGCCACGTTCACCAGATGTACGCCGGGCTGGGTCATCGCCAGCTGCTCCGCACCGAGCAGCCCCCGGCTTGCGGCAGTGGCCGACAGGGCCAGCACCAGATGGTCGGCGGCACCCAGTACCTGCTCCAGGGAATCCACCAGAGTGACCCCCACCATGGGGCTGGGCCGATGTTGCCGCACCTTGGCGACGACCTTCATGTCGAAGGCCAAAGCGCGTCGGGCGATGGCCTGGCCGATGGCGCCGAAGCCCAGCAGACCCAGGGTCTTGCCTTCCAGGCCGCCGAGGTCGGCCAGGAACCACTGGGCCGGAGGCGCGCTCACCCAGCTTTGGGGCAAGCGCTTCTCGAAACTCAGCATCATGGCCAGCACCCATTCGGCGATGGCGGTGGCCGATGCACCCCGGGAACAGCTGACCTTGATATCGCCAGCAAGACCGAAGGGAAAGGTGTCAGCACCTGTCCCGAAGATATGCACCCATTGAAGTCCCTGGCACTTGGGCAGCAATTCGGCCAGGGGCTGGGTGCCTACCAACGGCGTCAGCAGGACATCAACCTCTCCGGCTAACGCACCCTGCGCCGGAACCTTGATGAGTTCCATCCCGTGTGTATGACGCAGCAATGCTTCCTCAGTTGCCGGAGCCTGGAAATTCAGCGCCAATCGCATACACCCTCCGATTTCTGTTGATGTCCATCATGAAGGGGATGTGCAGGCAAAAACAGGGCGCATTCGGCCATAACCTGTCTTTTCCGGCCACGCGATAATCCATCCAGCCGCGCCTTCCGGCAGGTTCTTGCTCATCGGCTCGCAGCTTCGATCAACGCTGCGTTCTCATCCTCAGGCGCCCATGAAAAGCCGCCCGAAGGCGGCTCTCACCGACAGGGTTTTCTGGATCAAAGGTTTGCCGCCAGCCGGCGTCGGTAGGGGTAGAGGCCACCCCAGGCCATTTCGATTTCCTTGGCCTTGCGGGTCCACAGGTGCAGGTCGGTTTCCCACATGTAGCCCATGCCGCCGAATATCTGATGGGCGGTGAAACAGGTGCGGACGAAGGTTTCGTTGCTGGCGCATTTCGCAACCGCCACTTTGTCCGCCGCCCCCGGCAGGCCGGCTTCGAGATGGGTGATGGCTTCGTAGGCAGCCAGCCGGGCGGTCTCCACCTCGGACCAGGTGTTGGCCAGCAGATGCTGGACCGCCTGGAAGCTGCCGATGGGCTTGCCGAACTGTTGCCGTTCCTTGGCGTAATCCAGCGCCATTTCCAGTACCCGCTGCGCCCCGCCGACGGCGGCGGCGGACTGGAAGGCCACTGTCCGGTCCTGGGCTGTCGCCAGATGCGCCGGCAGGTCCGCACTCCGGTAGAGCAGCTGTTCCGGCGCGAGGGATACAGCGCGGAAGCGGACCTCGTAGAGATTGGGATGGGCGAGGGAATGCAGGGCGATGAGTTCGATGCCTTCGGCATGGGGCGGGATCAGGGCCAGGCAAGGTTCGCCGGTGTTCGCCATTACCGCGCTGACCAGCAGGAAGTCGCTGTCGGCGGCGTTCTCGACGAAGCCTTTCTGGCCGTCGAGACGCAGACCCGTCGCGGATTCCCGCAGTGTGCTCGGCTGATCTCCCGGGCTGCGGAGGGCTTTTTCCTCATGGGTGGCCAGACTCAGCATCAGCTTGCCCTCAATCAGGGGCGGCAACCAGCGCTGCTTCTGGGCCTCGCTGCCCAGGTCCTGGATCAGCCAGCCGCAGGTGAGGACGCAATCGGCGAAGGGCGTGGGATCGCAGGCCCGGCCCAGTTCCTCGACCAGCGCCGCCAGGGTGACCCAGTCGCCGCCCGCGCCGCCGTAGCTTTCGTCGAAGGGCAGGCCCAGCCAGCCCAAGTCGGCCATGGGCCGCCAGATGTCGCGGGGCAGGGCAGTGCGCTCCTCGCGCATCTTGCGCACCAGGCCGGGCGGGCATTCCCGGGAAAGGAAGCGGCGCACCGCATCCTTGATCTGCAGTTGTTCAGGGGTGAAGTCCAGTTCCATGGTTCCGTCATCCGTAGCGTGAAATAACAAAGTGAAACGGCAAACCAAACAGTCGAGCGTAGCGAGCCGATATCGTCACCTCCCCCGGAGAGGGGGAGGCCGGGAGGGGGAGGGTCTTCCTGCCCTTGGCCGGCCAGCTGGCACCGTGCCTCATCGAAGCTTGCCCCCTTTGATCTCGGTTGGGCCGGCTTCAGCTTCTCGGGAGGCCCAGGCCGCGCTGGGCGATGATGTCGCGCTGGATTTCGTTGGTGCCGCCGCCGAACTTCATCATCGGCGCCAGCAGCCAGGATTGCGCCAGGTAGCCCTGCATCGGCACATGGGGGGAGCCGTATTCGAGCAGGGCCCGGGGGCCGAGAATCCGCATGCCCTCGTCGGCCAGGCGCTGCTCCAGTTCGGAGGCCAGCACCTTCTGGGCCGATGCCTCGGCGTTGGGCACCTTGCCCTGGTCGATCATCCAGGCGGTCTTGGTGCACAGGAGGCGCAGGCGTTCGACGTCGATATGCAGCCGCACCAACTGGTCCTGCACCACCGGATCGTCGAACAGCGATCGGCCGTCATCACCGGGCTCCTTGCAGCAGCGCACCAGGGCGTCGAAATTGCGCCGAATCTTGGTGTACTTGCCGATGAACACCCGCTCGAAATCCAGGGCCACGGCGATGGTGTAGAAGCCGGTGTTGGGCGCGCCGATCATGGCGCTGGCGGGAATCCGCACCTGGTCGAGAAACACCTCGTTGGTGCGGATGCCTTCCATGGTGTAGATGGGGCGCACGGTGACGCCGGGCGTATCCAGCGGGAAGATGAACACCGACAGACCCTTGTGCCGGGGCGCCGTCGGGTCGGTGCGGGCCAAGAGCCAGATATGGCTGGCATAGTGGGCGCCGGTGGTGAACACCTTCTGGCCGGTGACGACGTACTCGTCGCCTTCCTTCACCGCGCGGGTGGCGACGCTGGCCAGGTCCGAGCCGGCGCCGGGCTCGGTGTAGCCCAGGCAGATCTCCAGCTCGCCCTTGAGGATGCGCGGCAGGTATTCCTGCTTCTGCGCCTCCGAGGCCAGCTTGATCAGGGTCATGGCCAGGGAGGTGATGGTCAGGTTGCCGTAGTGGATGTCCTGCAAATCCAGCTCGTGATAGAAGATGGATTGCTCGATCATCGAGCGGCCCTGGCCGCCGTATTCCCTGGGCCAGCCGATGCCTAGCCAGCCCTGCTCGCCCAGGAGGCGCAGAAACGCCTTGCCCAGGGGGCCGGGGGAATGCCCCGAGACGGCGATCTCCTGGCGCAGGGCGTCGGTCACGTTGTCCGCCAGGAACTGGCGTATCTCCTGGCGGAACTGTTCCTGTTCCGGCGAAAAACAGAAGTCCATGATTCAGTCTCCATGCATCAGCAAGTGGCCCCGTCCCCGGCTTGCGAACAGGCGCTGTAACTCGTCGGCGTCAGCGGCGGTCAGCGGCTGGTAGGGGCCGCCGCGCACCGGCCGCCACCAGACGGGGTCGGCGCAGCTCCAGGCTTCCCGCTTCAGCGCCCGTTTCAGCACCTTGTTGGTGTGGGTGGTGGGCAGCCGTTCGCTGACCCGGACGAAACAGGGCATCCACTTGCTGCCAAAGTCCTCCTGGCGTTCCAGGAAGGTCTTGAATTCCGCCATGTCGAGGCGGCTGCCGGGCTTGAGTTCCAGGCCCGCCATCACCCGGTCGCCAACGAGGGGATCGGGCACGCCATAGACCGCTGCAATGGCGATACCGGGATGCCGCGCCAGCACCTGCTCGATCTGTATCGCCGAGAGGTTTTCTCCATCCACCCGCAGCCATTCGCTGTCCCGGCCGGCGAAGTAGAAAAAGCCCTTGGCGTCGCGGTAGGCCAGATCGCCGCTCCAGTAGGCGCCGTTGCGAATGCGCTGCTCCCGGGCCGTCGGATTGTTCCAGTAGCCCTCGAAGAGGGCTTCACCGGCGAGATTGACCAGCTCGCCGATGGCCTCGTTGCCGTTCTGCAGTACGCCATGCGCGTCGAACACGGCGCGCGGGCATTCCGTGCCGCTCTCCGGGTTCATCACCCGGATCTGGTCCGATACGGCCAGCCCGATGGAACCCGGCGGCGTGCCGTTGCCCCTCAGGATGGTGATGCAGCCTTCGGACGAACCGTAGTTGTCTACCGGCATGCAGCCGAAACGGCGGGTGAAGTTGGCGATATCCACTTCGGTGGCTTCGCTGCCGCAGACCAGGCGCAGGGAATTGTCCCGGTCGTCGGGCTTTTCCTCGGTGGCCAGGATGTAGGCCAAGGGTTTGCCCACGTAGCAAAAACAGGTGACGCCGAACTTGCGGATGTCGGGCAGAAAGCCGGAGGCGGAGAATCTGCGGCGCAGCACCGCCGCTCCACCTGAAGCCAAAAGCGCCAGCAGCCCCATGATCAGGCCCGTGGAGTGAAACAGGGGCATGGGCACGTAGGATACGTCCCGGGCGCTCAGCTGCTGGCTTTGCACCAGCATCAGGGTGTTGCGCATCACCCGGGCGTTGGAATAGATCACCGCCTTGGGGGCGCCCCCCGTGCCCGAGGTGAAGATCAGGCAGAAGATATCCCCGGGTGAGACGGCTACCGCAGGGAGGGGCAGGCCCCGGAAGCCCTCCAGGATGTCATGGCCCGGGGCGTCCGCTACCTGGAGACGCTCCCCCAGCAGGGCTGCCGCAGCCTCCGGCACCTGTTCCTGGTAGCGGGTTTCGGTCAGGAGGAACTGGCATTCGGTATGGGCGATGTCCCGGGCCAGATCGGCCCCCTTGCGGGTCGAGTTGAGGGCGACGAAGGTGGCGCCGGCCAGGGCGCAGGCGCCCACCCAGAAGGCATACTCCGGGGTATTGTCCAGCAGCAGGCCCACATGGAAGGGGCCGGGGCGGCGCTGGGCCAGTAGGTAACGGGCGCGGGCCGCGCATTCCGCCACCAGTTCCGCGCCGCTCCAGCAGTGATCCTCGAAATACAGGGCCGCCTGACTGTCCTGGCTGCGGGAGAGAAAAATTTCCGCGATGGTTTCCATGTCCCGAATCCCGTCGCTCAGACGGTGGGGCGCGCGGGCAGGAATACCGTGGCAGTGGCGGGTACCAGCAGGTCGCCTGCCGCACTCTCTTCCCAGACTTCCAGGTCCACGGCGGGCCGGCCCTCCTGATGGTATTTTTTTATCACCTTGCCCCTCAGGGTGAGGGGCTGGCCGGCGAGCGCCATGCCCCGGTTGGAATAGGCAAACTTTTTCAGGAATCCGCCCGAGCCCATCCAGTCGGTGACATAGGCCGAGAGTTGGGCGCCCTGGAGGGGGCCCTGGACCAGGACGGTGGGCAGCCCCTCGCTGTGGGCGAACTTCTCGTCGTAGTGGATGCGGTGGGGGTTGCGGGTGACGGCGCTGTACAGGAACATCTGCTTGGTGGTGACGGTCTTGGTTACCGGCGCCAACTCCATGCCTTCCTGTACATCTTCGTAGTAGCGGGTTTGCGGTGCATTCATTTTTCGTGCTCCCGTGAGCGCCAGAGAAACACCGAACAAGTCCCAATGCGTCATTCCGGCGAACGCCGGAATCCAGGAAATTCAACGCACTGGACACCGGCCTTCGCCGGTGTGACGGACTTAATCGGTGCTTCCTTAGCGGTTGATGATCGTGTTGATGTCCGCGGCCACCTTCTCGCCGCGCTGGTTGGTGTAGGTGGCCTCGATCACCACGAACACCGTGCTGCCGCTGCCGCCGCTGCGCTCGTAGATATCGAGGATCTTGCGCTGACGGGTGAGCACGTCGCCCGGCCGGATTTCCTGGAAATACTCCACCTGGTAGCCGCCGAACAGCTTGCGCTTGGCCTTGAGGGGCGGGAAGGGCAGGCCGTCGTTCTGCTGGGGCGTGCCGTCCTCCGGCAGGTCCGCCATCGGGACTTCCCAGTCGAAGGGAATGGACAGGAACATCGGCGGCGCGACGATCCCTTCGCCGGCCAGGTACTGTGGGTTCGGGTCCTCCGTGGCGTAGCAGAAGCGCCGGATCTCCTCGGCGGAGACCGGATAGCCGCTGACCTTGTCGCTCTGTCGGCCGATGTAGGCCAGCACTTCCGGCGTCAGTTGGGTAGTGCCCGCGGGCTTGCTGGCCGGCGCCGGCGTGCCCCTGAGGGAGGCGTCGGCGGGCTGGAAGCGCAGCAGGGTGGCCCCTTCCTTTTCATGGCGCTCGAAGACCGGCGCCAGTTCCATGCCGATCCTGATCTTGTCCTCGGGCACGTTGACCAGGGTGCTGGTGAGGCGGGGGCCTTCTTCGAGTTCGACCACCGCCAGATACTGGGGCACCTCGTCGGCGAACAGGGGATGGGTGGGGCGGCGCGAGATGGTGTAGGTGTAGAGCGTGCCCCGGCCGGAGGACGGCTTCCACTCCAGGTCGGAGGACAGGCAGTGGGGGCAGGTGATGCGCGGATAGTGGAACAGGTGGTTGCACTGGCGGCAGTGCTTGAGCAGGATCTTCTGCTCGGCCAGGCCGCTCCAGAAGGGACGGCTGTCGGGAGTGGGGACGGGATAGGGTTTTTTCATGGCTATGCGCCCTCCAGAATCAGCACGACCTGTTCGCTCATGATGCCGCCGTTGCCGGTGACGAAGGCCCGGTTGCAGTTCTTCACCTGGTTGCCGCCGGCCCGGCCCATGATCTGCCGGGTGCCGTCGATGACGTGGTGCATGCCGCCCGCCATGCCGGTCTGACCGAAGGAGAGCTGGCCGCCATGGGGGTTGCAGGGGAAGTCGCCCCGGTAGCTGAGGTCGTGGGACAGAATGAATTCCGCGGCCTTGCCCTTGGGACAGAAGCCCGCGTCTTCCAGGGTCATCAGCACGGTGATGGTGTAGCAGTCGTAGATGGACGCCATGTCGATATCCGCATGGGTGACGCCCGCCATGGCGAAGGCTTGGGCCGCTGCGGCGGCGATCGGCGTGTGCAGCAGGTCGGCGGCATAGGTCGGCGTCTTGAAGGCCAACCGTTCGCCGAAGCCGGTAATGCGGACCGGACGATTTTTGGCGCGGGCCGCCCGTTCCTTGCTGGTCACCACCACCGCCGCGCCACCGGCCACCGGCATGACGATTTCCAGCAGATGGATTGGATCGGCGATCATCGGGCTGTTCAGCACATCGTCGATGGTGAGCGGCTGGCCGTAGAAAATCGCGTCCGGGTTGGCGCAGGCGCTGGCGCGCTGGTCCGCCGCAATCTTGGCCAGGGCGCGCGGGTCGTAACCATAGCGGGAGGCGTAGAGATTGGCGATCTGGGCGTAGCCGCAGTTCTGGGCCAGGTTGCCGTAGGGAATGTCGAACTGGGCCTGGGGCGAGCCGTACTCGTTGCTCGAGGCGCCGAAGGGGAAGGGATGGGGCTTGAGCTCCGGCGGCATCGGCATGGGGCCGGCCGGGAAGGCGCACACCACCACTTCGGCGATACCCAGTTCAATCGCCGCGGCGGCCCGCCAGATGGCACCTGCGGCACTGGCGCCGCCCAGATCAACGTGTTCGGCAAAGCTGAGTTCCATGCCCATGTATTCCGCCAGGGTCGCCGGCGCAAACATGGCGGACTCGGCGATGCCCGAGGTGACCAGTCCGTCCACCTCGTGCTTTTCAATGCCGGCATCCTGCAGCGCCAGTTGCGCCAGGCGCGCCCACTGTTCGATGCAGAACAGCGGTTCCCCCTGGGGTTTCTTTTCCGGTTTCAGTTCGACATAGCCGGCGATCGCGGCGTCTCCTCGAAGTCCCATTGCGGTTCTCCTTCTCCTTATTCTGTCGGATGCATGATGCGGTTTATGCGCCAGCGGGAACAGAACGCGAAAGGCCAATACCTGTCAGATCAGGCCATCCTGACATTCCGGAGCGACTTTGGAGTGTGGCAATATCCGGCGACCGGGATGGTCGCGCTTGCCGTTCCCAATTCAATGAAACAGCAACGGGGTAGCCCATGGCGAAACAAAGAGAAAATTTTCCTCCGGGCGTCGCCCTGGTCATCGGCGGCAGCGGCGGCATGGGGCGGTCGATCTGCGAGCGCCTGGCGGAGGCGGGGAGCGACGTGGCGCTCACCTACCAGAGCAATGCCGCCCGGGCCGCCGAAGCTGCCGCTGCTGTCGAAGCCCTGGGACGGACCGCGCTGACGGTGCAGCTTTCCCTGGAGGACGAGGCCGGAATGAAGGCTGCGGTGGATGCTCTGGCCGCCCATCAGCGCATCCACACCGTGGTGGTGGCGTCCGGCACCGACATCGCCCAGCCCAAGATTCGCGACATGACCACCGCCCAGTGGCGCCAGGTGATGGACGCGGACCTGAACGGCTTCTTCAATCTGATCCATGCCACCCTGCCCCACCTCAAGGCCGGTGGCGGTGGTTCCTACGTCCATATCAGTTCCGCCGGTCTGCATCGCTGGCCGGATGGCGACGTGCTCTCGGTGGCCCCCAAGGCTGCCATCGAATCCCTGATCCAGGGCATCGCCAGGGAGGAGGGGCGCTATGGCATCCGCGCCAACAGCGTGGCCCTGGGGGTAATCGAGTCCGGCATCTTCCTGCGCCGCCTGGCCGACGGCACCTTCACCGAGCGCTGGCAGCAGGCCGCCCTGTCCAAGCTGTGCCTGAAGCGCTGGGGCAGCGCCGACGAGGTGGCCGATGCGGTGGTGTTCCTGGCCTCCAATCGGGCGGCCTACACCACGGGCCAGATTCTTTCCGTGGATGGGGGCTACCGGGTGTAGCGATAGAATACCGGCCCATGAGTACGATCTGGAAACCCAATGTCACGGTGGCCGCCCTGGTTGAAAGGGATGGCCGGTTTTTGCTGGTGGAGGAAGAGACCGAGCAGGGACTGCTTTTTAATCAGCCTGCCGGCCATCTGGAGCCGGGGGAGTCCCTTGTTTCCGCCTGTGCCCGAGAGGCCCTGGAGGAAACCGCCTGGAACTTCAACCCCACCGCCCTGGTGGGGGTCTATCAATGGCCTCGTCCCCAGGGGGATATTACCTACCTGCGTTTTGCCTTTTCGGGCACCCTGGGCGACCATGATCCGGGACGGGCGCTGGACAAGGGCATCCTGCGGGCGGTGTGGATGAGCCCGGCAGAAGTCGAAGCTACCCGGGATCGGCATCGCAGTCCGCTGATCCTTCAATGCGTACAGGACTATCTGGCGGGGCGGCGCTTTCCCCTGGACCTGATCCGGCATTACGGCTGATGCGCTGGCTGGGACTGTTGCTGGTGCTGCTGCTGGGTAGCGCACGGGCGGACGAACCCGTTTCCATCTGCTACGGCTATGGCTGTGCCCATCAGGTGACAGCGATATTTGCCGAAGGACAGCTGGTGCCTTTACTGGCTCGCTTGGACGAGGCCCGCGATGGCGAGGTGGAAAAGGCGGCATTGGCTGATGCAATCGGACAGCTTTATGGCTGGGCCGGGCAGCAAACGCCGATCCGTGGCGACAAGGGCGGCAACTATGCGGATGAAGGGCGGCGGGGCGCCATGGATTGCATCGACCACGCCACTACCACCACCCGACTGCTGAAACTGCTGGAGGCGAGAGGCGGATTGCATTTTCATCGAGTGACGGAGCCGGTACGCCGTACCCGCTGGATGATTTTTGAACATTACTCGGCAGCCATCGTGGCATTGGACGGGGAAGCCCGGCAATACGCGGTGGATAGCTGGTTCGTGGATAACGGTCAGCCGGCGGTGATCCTGCCGCTGGAGGAATGGATGGACGGGGGAGGTCCCGATGTCTGAAAAAGGAACGGTTGTGGTCGGCATGTCCGGCGGCGTGGACTCCTCGGTGGCAGCCCTGCTGCTGAAGCAGGCCGGTTGGAAGGTGGTGGGCCTGTTCATGAAGAACTGGGAGGACGATGACGATGAGGAATACTGCTCCTCCCGCCAGGATCTGATCGATGCAGTGTCCGCTGCCGACGTGATCGGCATCGACCTGGAAGTGGTGAATTTTTCCGCCGAATACAAGGACCGGGTCTTCGCCGAGTTCCTGCGGGAATACCAGGCGGGGCGCACTCCCAACCCGGATGTGCTGTGCAATGCCGAAATCAAGTTCAAGGCCTTTCTGGACCATGCCTTGCAGCTGGGCGCCGAGAAGATTGCCACCGGCCATTACGCCGGGGTGCGGGAGTTTCTCGGTGAGTACCAGTTGCTGAAGGCCGAGGACGGCACCAAGGACCAGAGTTATTTCCTGCATCGTCTCAATCAGGCCCAGTTGTCCAGGACCCTCTTCCCCCTGGCCCAGGTCTACAAGCGTGACGTGCGCAGGATCGCTGCCGAGGCGGGGCTGGCCAATCATGCCAAGAAGGATTCCACCGGCATCTGCTTCATTGGCGAGCGGGATTTCCGCGAGTTCCTGCAACGCTACCTGCCCCTCCAGCCCGGCGAGATACGCAATCTGGATACCGATCAGGTGATGGGACGGCACCAGGGGCTGATGTACCACACCCTGGGCCAGCGCGACGGTCTGGGTATCGGCGGCGTCAAGGGCGCACCGGAGCTGCCCTGGTACGTGGCCGGCAAGGACATGGAAAAGAACCTGCTCTACGTGGTGCAGGGCCACGATCATCCGGCCCTGCTGCGGGAGCGGTTGACCGCCGCCAACCTGAGCTGGGTGTCGGGCCGGGCGCCCCATACCCACTGGGTCTACACCGCCAAGACCCGCTATCGCCAGCCCGATGCGCCCTGCGAAGTGGAGAGCGTTGATAGCGAGCATTGCGAAATCGTCTTCGCCGCGCCCCAATGGGCGGTGACGCCGGGGCAGAGCGTGGTGCTCTACGAATCCCGGGTCTGCCTGGGCGGCGGCATGATCGAGTGACTAGACGCTTCTTCCCCGCGCATCAAGAGCCACACGGCGCTCGGCCTCCATACGTCGGACCAGGGCATCGGCCTGCATGTGCTCGCTGAAGCACTGGACGCGGTTCCGGCCGGCTTGCTTGGCGTGATACATGGCGATGTCGGCGTAACGCATCAGGGTGGATGCATCGGCGGCGTCATCGGGGTATGTCGCAATACCCACGCTGCCGGAAATATGTTGCACGCCCGAGGCAAGGCCAAAGGGCCGACGCAATGCTGTGACGATTTTCTCGCCGATGTTCTCTAGGCTGTCCTGCCGGTCGAGGTGCTGGATCACCATGGTGAATTCGTCTCCCCCCAGTCGGGCTACCGTGTCTTCCTGGCGTACGGTGGCCTGAAGACGGTGGGACACTTCCACCAGAAGTTCGTCCCCCACATCATGACCGAGGGTGTCGTTGATCCATTTGAATCCGTCCAGGTCGAGGAACAGGAGTCCCACCTTGCTGCCATTGCGCCTGGCATGGGCCAGTGCCTGGGTCAGGCGGTCCTGGAGCAGGTTTCGGTTGGCCAGGCCGGTGAGGGCATCGAAATTAGCTTGGCGCCAGACCTCCTCCTGCTGTTTCTTTCGTTCCGAAATATCACTGAACAGAGCTACATATTCGAATACCTGGCCAGTCTTCTCTTCATGCACGGCGGAAATACTCAACCATTGGGGGTAGATTTCCCCGTTCTTGCGCTGGCTCCAGATTTCGCCTTCCCAGGAACCCTTGGCCTCCAGGGATTGGTTCGTGATCTGGTAGACGCCCGCATCCTGATGGGGGGGCGGGGCATTCAATGATGATGCCTTGCGGCCGATGGCTTCCTCCGCCGTGTAGCCGGTGATGGCGCAGAAGGCCGGGTTGACTGAAACGATCAGGCCCTGGTCGTCAATGGTCATGATGCCCTGGTTCGATGCCTTGAAAACCACCAGGGCCTCGATCATCCGGGCCTCGGTGCGCTTGCGTTCGCTGATGTCCTGGAGGCCCAATTGCAACAGGGGCCTCTCCTTGTGGCGAAAGCGCATCAATCGGATTTCCGCATCCCACGGTTCCCCGCTGGGGCGCTGGTGGCGCCATTCGAACAGGACCGCTCCCGTTTCCAGAGCCGCCGCGACATGGCGGGCCATCGCCGTGGTGGAGGGGGTACCGTCGTATTGAACCGGGGCCGAGAGGCCGAGCATCGCCATGCCGATCAGGGCCTCGGGGCCGGCCATACCGTGGATCTGGGCCGCCGCCGAGTTGCAATCCACGACCCGGCCGCTGACCGGGTCCATGATCACCAGGGGAATCTGGGAGCCCTCGAACAAGGCTTTGTTGTAGGCCTCGCTATCGATCAGGGCCCGGGCCGCCTCTCGTTCGGCGGTAACTTCCCGGGAGGTGCCAACAGCGCGCAAGGGCTTGCCCTTCCTGGAATAGGTCACCTCGCCGACGGAATGCACATGACGGCGGATGCCGGGTGCCATGATGCGATGTTCAATATCGAAGCGCCCTGTCACCAGGGCCGTTTGCAATGCCTCGTCCACCCGCTTGCGGTCATCTGGTGCGACGCAGGCCAGGAAGCTTTCCAGGGTGGCTTGGTCGTCCGGGAGGGCACCAAGGATGCGGTAGGTTTCCGGCGACCAGACCATGGTATGGGTGGGCAGGTCGATGGACCAGATGCCGATTTTCGCGATGTGCTGGGCACGGTTCAACTCGGCGGTGCGTTGTTCGACCTGGATTTCGAGATTCTTGCTGCGGGAATTCAATTTGTGCAGCAGGTTCGACAGGCTATTGGCCAGATCACTGACCTCATCGTTGCCGAAATGTCCATCGGTCAGGGAGATACTGCTGCGGCCATTCAGGGCGATGTTGCGGGCTTCCTGGGCCAGCATTTCGATGCGTCGGGTTTGAGTCCGGGCCACCATGCCACTGATCACGGCGGCGGCCAGGATTGCGAGCAGTCCGACACTGATATGCTTTATGAACAACTTGTCCAGAGGCCGTTCGAACAGGGTCTGATCCATGGATACCCGGAGTTCGAGGGGGGGGTCCAGGGTCAGGCCTGGGGCCTTGATGGGAATGGCGACCGACACGACCTGGGGCGGAGTGGACATCACCTGGCGGGCCAGTACCTGGTCGGCCGCGATCAGTTCCATGCTGGCGATGCCCAGGCTGCGGGGGAGGGCGTCCTGCTCTGGACTCAGCCAGGCGCTCAGGTCGCTATCCATGACCAATGCCCCTTCATAGTGGCCTTGCCGCCCATAGAGAATCGGCACTGCCAGATACAGCGTGGCTGATCCCTTGCGCATTTCGATTCCGGAGTAAGGGCGGCCGCGATCAAGCATGGTCCTGAACCAGGGCTGATCACGATAGCCGGGGCGGGTCTTGCGCGCTGCCAGAATATCGCCGTGAAAGTCGGCAAGCGCCAGGTTGTAGTCGATGTCCGTCGGCAGTTCGTGCCTTGCCAGATAGGGCAGGAGATAGGCGTTGCGACCCGGGACATCGAGCAGGGCACTGGTGAAGAGGCGCTCCCTGGCCAGGGTCTTGAGTTCCCGTCCGGCCACATCAAGGGCCTGGGCCATCGGCGTAGCGATGGTTTCTGCCGCTTCATGGAGTTGCAGTTGGGCGCTTTGTTGCACCAGATCCTTGGCGCCGATGTAGGAAATTCCGATCAGGATCAGCACCATGGCGGCACTCAAGGCCACGGCATAAAGAGTGTGCTGCCCCCGCAGTCCCAGGCGTCGTCCGGTAAGGAAAGTGGGGGTCATGCCCATCGGCAGGCCGATGCTAGCGGCCAGATGCCCTGGTATCTTTCGTCCCGGCAGCACTCATGTCCCAAGTTGGGAGCGCTCCGGTAAGGTGTGGCGTCGGCGAGTCTTCCATCCTGCCTCCCTGGTCGTACCCCATGGTCAGGGCATTATCTCCATGTCTTAATTGTCGCAGAAATCTCTGTGCGTTTTGATTTTAAGCAAAAAATCCCAGTTCGATTGCAGGAAGGGGCACCTCCTCCTGAAGTGGGCGGAATGGGTCGGAAATGGGGTAGATGTTGCGGGCATTCCAGATGCCCGCAGGATCAGGTGGAGGGTACCGTGTCCTGGAAGGAGGGGCGCTGCATCAGCTTGTCGAACATCTTGTGCAGACCGGGGTGGGTGCCGTGCCAATCGATTCTTGGGAAACGGAAATCCAGATAGCCCAGGGCGCTGCCCACAGCAATGTCGGCCAGACTGAAGTGTGTGCCCATGCACCAAGGTTTGTCTCCCAGTTCCCGTTCCATGAAGTCCAGGCTGCGGATGATGACTGCGTCGTTTCTGGCGATGCTGGATCGGTTTTGCAGGGCGTCGTCGAGTAGGGATGCGTAGCGGTTTTCCACCGCGGCATCGAGTACGCCATCGGCAAGGGCCTCCCAGCGTTTGACTTCCATCCGTTCCCGGCTGGGCTGGGGCATCAACTTGTTGTTGGGGGCAGAGTTATCCAGATATTCGACGATCACCGGTGAGTCGAATACCGGAGTCTCATCGTCCAGGATCAGCACAGGAATCCGGGCCAGGGGGTTGAAATTGGCGACGGTGCTGCCAGGGCTGCCGGGAGATTCGATGATGAACTCGTATTCGATCTTCTTTTCAGCCAGGACGATGCGGGCCTTGCGGACATAGGGACTGGTGATGGAACCGATAAGTTTCATGGTGTTTTTCAATTTGCGGTGAATCAAGTATACAACGGCAGCTTCACCGTGACGGTCCAACTGCCCCACTCCTGCGCTGTCGGCCTGGGGCGGGCAGGGGCCGTGCGGCGCCATGATAAAATCCGCCCCCTCTTTCCCCGCCTGAGTCCTTCTTTTTCCTATGCCGACCCTGACCGCCCTGTCACCCCTCGATGGCCGCTATGCCGACAAAGTTGAGGCCCTGCGTACCCATTTTTCCGAATTCGGTCTGATCAGGAACCGGGTGCGGGTGGAGGTGGAGTGGCTCAAGGCTCTGGCCGCCGCGCCGGAACTGGCGGAAGTGAAGGCCTTTTCGGCGGGCGCCGTCGCCGAGCTGGACCGTATCGTCACCGCCTTCACCGTGGCCGACAGCGAGGCCATCAAGGCCATCGAGGCCCGCACCAACCACGACGTCAAAGCCATGGAGTACTGGCTCAAGGAGCGCCTGGCCAACAATACCGAGGTGATGCGGGTGACCGAGTTCATCCACTTCGGCTGCACCTCGGAGGACATCAACAACACCTCCCATGCCTTGATGCTGAAGGAGGCACGGGAACAGAGTCTGCTGCCGTCCCTGGACCGCCTCATCGCCCGCTTCCGCGAGTTGGCCCATGGCCTGGCCGATCTGCCCATGCTCTCCCGTACCCACGGCCAGCCCGCCAGTCCCACCACCCTGGGCAAGGAGATGGCCAACATCGCGGCGCGGCTGATCCGTGCCCGCAACCGTATCGCCGCCGTCAGCCTGACAGCCAAGTTCAACGGTGCCGTGGGCAACTACAACGCTCACCTGTCCGCCTATCCGGATTTCGACTGGGAGAGTTTCAATCGTCGTTTCATCGAGTCCTTCGGCCTGGAGTTCAATCCCTACACCATCCAGATCGAACCCCATGACGCCATGGCCGAGCTCTACGACGCCATCGCCCGCATCAACACCATCCTGATCGATGCCAACCGGGATATCTGGCAATACATCTCCTTTGGCTACTTCAAGCAGAAGCTGAAGGCCGGCGAGATCGGTTCGTCGACGATGCCCCACAAGGTCAATCCCATCGACTTCGAGAATTCCGAGGGCAACCTGGGCCTGGCCAACGCTTTGCTGCGCCACCTTGCCGACAAGCTGCCCATCTCGCGCCAGCAGCGGGATCTCACCGATTCCACGGTATTGCGCAACATGGGTGTGGCCTTCGGCTATGCCTTGCTGGCCTATGAATCCTGCCTGCGCGGCCTCTCCAAGCTGGAGGCCGTCCCCGAGCAGTTGGCCGCCGATCTGGACACCTGCTGGGAAGTGCTGGCCGAGCCGGTGCAGACCGTGATGCGGCGCTATGGGGTGGAGAATCCCTATGAGCAGTTGAAGGAGCTGACACGGGGCAAGGGTATCGATAAGGCGGCGCTCCATGCATTCATTCGCACTCTGGCCATTCCCGACGTGGAAAAACAGCGCCTGCTGGCCATGACGCCGGCCAATTACATCGGAAAGGCGGCAGCCCTGGCGCGGGGAATCTGAGCCATGGGATTTGCCGAGAACATCAAGCAGTTGCCCCGCATTTCCCACCTGGCCGGCCTGCGCTTGCTGGACGGGGAGGGCAATGAAGTGGCTCTGATCGAGAACAAGCCGGGCCAGGCGGGCTCGGTGGCGGTCTATAACCACTTGGCCCAGACTTTCGGTGCCATCACCCCCGAAGCTGCCAGGAAGGGCCTGGAGATTTATGCCGAGCATGCCGCCGATGCCCAGGCCCATCCGGGCAAACATCCTAATATCGATCGCTTGGTGACTTTGGTCACCGAAGGCCGGACCCTGCGGGTCAAGCATGTCTTTGCCGGGGGCGCCCTGGACTAGAATTCGCCTCCTCATTCCATTACGGAGGCATCATGAAAAAGACATTGCGCAGGGTTGCTCTCGGCCTTTCCCTGATCCTGGTTTCTGGCGCTCTGGCGGCCCAGGTGATTGGCAAGGCCGAGGATCAGATTCGCTGGCGCCAGTCGGCCTACAACACCATGGCCTGGAGCATGGGCCGCATCAAGGCCAATCTGGAAGGCAGCTTCAGCAAGGAGCAAGTTGTTCAGGCCGCCAACACCATCCAGGCCATCGCCAACTCCGGCATGGGCGCCCTGTATCAGCCTGGTACCGACAAGGGCAGTGGTCATCACGAGACCAGCGTCAAGTCCGAGTTCTTCAAGGAACAGGACAAGGTGAAGGAACTGGCCATGGCCTACAACAGGGAGGCCAACGAAATGGCCAAGGTGGCGGCTACCGGCGACGCAGCGGCAGCCAAGATTCAGTTCGGCAAGCTGGGGGAATCCTGCAAGGCTTGCCACGACAAGTTCCGCAAGGAAGAAAAGAAGTAAGCGTATTTCCTTCCTTGAGCGCAAACAGCCGCCCTTGCCGGCGGCTGTTTGCGCTTACCAGGCGGCTGGTGCAGCCGTGGGTGGCGGTGGAGGCAGTAAGGCGCCCGAGGCGGCATAGACCACCAGGATCGCAATCAGCGTGGAAACGATGAAAGCGACGATGCCGCCCCCACGGCTAGGTTCTCCTTCTGCCTCGATCCAGCCGGTGAGCATGGGAGTGACCAGGTTCTGCCGCTTGACCTTGCGGTAATAGAGGATGGCCAGGATGTGCAGCGAAACCAGGCTCATCAACAGGTAGGCGCTGATGGCGTGCAGGCCCCGCAGGCGGTCGCTCAGTGCCTTGCCCACCAGATCGTAGAGGGGGCCGTTGAAGGCGATGTCGTCGTTGGCAAAGAGTCCGGTGAGGGCCTGCGTCAGCAATAGCAGCAGCAAGGCCAGTACCGCCCAGGCGCCCAGGGGATTGTGTCCCAGTCCCTGCCATTCTCCCCGCAGATAGGCGCGGAGTGTTCGCGGTCCTCGCAGGAAGTGGCCGAAGCGGGCGTAGGTGGAGCCGACGAAGCCCCAACTGATGCGGAAGCTCACTAGCCCCAGGATGGCCAGGCCGATGCGGCCGTGCCATTCCATGGCATTGCCTCCCAGGTTCTCGGTGACGACGGCCGCCACCACCAGGATGAACAGCATCCAGTGAAACACGCGGGTGGGCAGGTCCCAGATCTTGACGCGGGGCATGGCAGTCTCCTGACAGGTGCTTAGAGAAACACTGATCAAGTCATACCCGCGCAAGCGGGGATCGTGCTGGAAAATCCGGACTCCCGCTTGCGCGGGAGTGACAGCCTTAGACTACGGCTTCCTGTTTCTCGACCTTGGGCTTGACGAACTGTTCCCTTGAGACGCCCAGCCACATTACCAGGGGACTGGCCACCAGCACCGAGGAGTAGATGCCGAAAAGAATGCCGATGGTGAGCGCCAGGGCGAAGTAGTGCAGGGCTTCGCCGCCGAAGATCAGCATGGAGGTGACCATCATCTGGGTACAGCCGTGGGTGATGATGGTACGGGAGATGGTGCTGGTGATGGCGTGGTTGAGCACCTCGGGGGTGGTCATGCCGCGCTTCTTCCTGAAGGTTTCCCGCACCCGGTCGAAGACCACCACCGACTCGTTCACCGAGTAACCCAGCACCGCCAGCACAGCGGCCAGAACCGGCAGGGAGAATTCCCACTGGAAGAAGGCGAAGAAACCCAGGATGATCACCACGTCATGGAGGTTGGCGATGATGGCCGACACCGCGAAACGCCATTCGAAGCGCATCGCCAGATAGAGGACGATGCCGATCACCACCAACAGCAGGGCCAGGGCGCCGTCGGAGGCCAGTTCCTTACCCACCTGGGGACCGACGAATTCGACCCGCTTCAGGGCCGGGGCGTTGGAGGCATCCTCTGCGTTGAGGGAGGCCATCACTCGTTCGCCTACCTTGGCACTCTCCGTGTCCCTGGACAGGGGTACCCGAATCAGCACATCCCTTGAGGTGCCGAAGTTCTGCACCTGGGTGTCGGTGAATCCGTCGTTGCGCAGACGCTCCCTCAGCTTGTCCAGATTGGGCGCCTGGGAGTAGCTGACTTCCATCAGGGTGCCGCCGGTGAATTCGATGGAGAAATGCAGTCCTTTGGTCACCAGAAACACTACGGCCAGCAGGAAGGTGATCAACGAAATGATGTTGAACACCAGGGCATGGCGCATGAAGGGGATGTCTTTTTTGATTCTGAAAAATTCCATGGCGCTCTACCTTATTTGGTGGCAATGCCGGGTTTCCAGATCTGTCCAATGGACAAACTGGTGAGTTTCTTGCGCCGGCCGTAGATCAGATTGACCAGGGCACGAGAGACCACTACCGAGCTGAACAGGGAGGTGAGGATGCCCAGGCAATGCACCACAGCGAAGCCACGTACCGGGCCGGAGCCGAAGATCAACAGGGCGATACCAACGATCAGGGTGGTGACGTTGGAGTCCAGGATCGTTGCCCAGGCCCGTTCGTAGCCGGCCAGAATGGCCGCCTGGGGGGTGGCGCCGTTGCGCAGCTCTTCCCGCACCCGTTCGTTGATCAGCACGTTGGAGTCGATGGCCATGCCCAGGGCCAGGGCGATGGCGGCGATGCCGGGGAGGGTCAGGGTGGCCTGCAGCAGGGAGAGCAGGGCGATCAGGAACAGCATGTTGGCCGACAGGGCCAGTACCGAGACCACGCCGAACAACAGGTAGTAGACCATCATGAATACCGCGATGGCGGTGAAGCCCCAGATGGTGGAGTGCAGGCCTTTGCTGATGTTCTCGGCGCCCAGGCTGGGGCCGATGGTGCGTTCCTCGATGATGTCCATGGGGGCGGCCAGGGAGCCGGCCCGCAGCAGCAAGGCCACGTCGTTGGCTTCCTGGGTGCTCATGCGGCCGGAGATCTGCACCCGCCCGCCGCCGATTTCGGTGCGGATCACCGGGGCGGTGACCACTTCACCCTTGCCCTTTTCCACCAGCAGGATGGCCATCCGCTTGCCCACATTCTCCCGGGTCAGATCCTTGAAGAGGCGGGCGCCCGCCGAGTCCAGGGTCAGGTGCACCGCCGGTTCCTGGGTCTGATTGTCGAAACCGGGCTGGGCGTCGGTGAGACGTTCACCGGTGAGCATCACCTGCTTTTTCACCAGCAGGGGGTGGCCGCCCCGTTCCACGTAATACTCGGTGCCAGCCGGGAGTTGGCCCTGGGCTGCCGCTGCCATGGTGGCGGGACTGGCGCTGCCCTCGTCGTCCACCATGCGCAGTTCCAGGGTGGCGGTGCGGCCCAGGATGTCCTTGGCCTTGGCGGTGTCCTGCACCCCGGGCAATTGCACCACGATGCGGTCTGCCCCCTGCTGCTGGATGATGGGCTCGGCCACGCCCAGTTCGTTGATCCGGTTGTGCAGGGTGGTGATGTTCTGCTTGACTGCAAATTCCTGGATGCTCTTGCCGGCCTGAGGCTTGAGGGTGGCCACCAGTTTCAGATCGCTGCCGTCCTGGCCTTCGCTCAAAGTCAGATCCGGCTGTTGGTTGGCGATGGCGGTCCGGGCCTTGTCGCGGGTTTCGGCGTCGCGGAACTTGACTACCAAGGACATGCCTTCCCGGTTGATGCCCAGATGGCGCACGCTCTTTTCCCGCAGCAGGCTGCGCAGGTCGGCGGCCGTGCCGTCGAGACGCTTGGTCAGCGCCCCATTCATATCCACCTGGAGCAGGAAGTGCACCCCGCCCCGCAGGTCCAGACCCAGATACATGGGCAGGGCACGCAGGGAGGTGAGCCACTCGGGCGAGTTGGCCACCAGGTTCAGGGCTACGCTGTAGCTGCTATTGGTCGGGTCGGGATTGAGGGCCTTTTCAATGGCATCCTTGGCCCGCAATTGGGTGTCGGTGTCGGCCAGGCGCACCCGGATGCTGTTGGGATCGGCGTGGAGCCCCGTGGCGGTGATGCCGGCGGACTTGATGATGTCCTCCACCCTGGCCATCAAGGCGGTATCCACCTTGATCGTGGCCTTGACGCTGGAGACTTGCACAGCCGGTGCCTCACCGAAGAAGTTGGGCAGGGTATAGAGCAGCCCCAGCACCAGGGCGATGATGACGGTGGCGTTTTTCCAAAGAGGGTAGCGGTTCATGATGTCACTGGCAGGCTTGGATGGCCGGGCTGGGGGCGCCCGTCAGGTATTTTTTCGAGTGAAGACGATTTTCGAGATCATGACATCGCCGCTGGCATCCTTCTTGTAGAGCATGGTAGCGTTGTAATTTTTCGCGGGAGAGTAAAGGCGGTCTTCCCCCATACGCTGGAAGGCGCTGAAAATCATGGGCAGTAGCCCAAATATGGCACGGGTTCGAGTTTCAGGTTCCGCTTCGCGGATTTCCACGGACCCGGTTTCAGCCACTTCCGTGATCCAGCGATCCATGCGGCCGGGTATGTTGCTCAGGGGAATCCGGCCGTTGACTTCCACCTCCACCTTGCCCCGACCGGATTCCAGTTCCTTGGACAGCCGCGAGTCGAACAGCTTGGAGTCGAAGAAGGTGACTTGGGATTGGGGCTGGATGACGGGGCGGCTGGTTTCCTCCGACCAATTCTGGGCCAGTACGGATGCCGAGAGCAGGAGCATGATGCTTGCTGCCAATAGATTGGATTTGCGCATGGACCTATCCGTCAATGGACTTGCCTTTGAATCAGAGGCTCTTTAGGGTGCCCTTGGGCAGCAGGGCGCCGATGGCACCTTTTTGCACCAGGATTTCCACGGCCCCGTCCTTGCCTTCGGATACGGCCAGGGTCAGGAAATTCTCGCCCACCTTGGTGATCCGGCCGGCCATGCCGCCTTGGGTTACCACTTCGTCGCCCTTTTGCAGCGCGCCGACCATCTTCTGATGTTCCTTGGCCTTTTTCATCTGGGGCCGAATCATCAGGAACCAGAGCACCACAAACATCAGGACCAGGGGCAGGATGCCCATCAGCCCACCGGTGGGATCGGTGGCGGCAGGGGCGGCGGCTTGGGCGTAGGCGTTGGAAATCAGCACGATTTTCTCCGGTAATTCAACAAGTTTGATGCGGGATTATAGCGGCCCCCGAGTACGATTCCGGTGGAATTCGGCAATGGCCCCGGCCAACTCGCCGATCTCGATGGCGGCCCTCAGTTCCGCCATCAGGGTCTGGTAGTAGAACAGGTTGTGGATGGTGTTGAGTCGGGCGCCGAGTATCTCTCCGGTGCGGTGCAGATGGTGCAGGTAGGCCCGGGTGAAATGGCGGCAGGTGTAGCAGCCGCAGCTCTCATCCAGGGGGCGGATGTCGTTTTTGTGGCTGGCGTTCTTGATCTTGACGTCACCCCAGCGGGTGAACAGCCAGCCATTCCTGGCATTGCGGGTGGGCATCACGCAGTCGAACATGTCGATGCCCTGGTTCACCGCGTAGACGATATCCTCCGGCGTGCCCACCCCCATCAGATAGCGGGGTTTGTGCTGTGGCAGTCGTGGTGCGGTATGGGCCAGGATGCGGGAAAAGTCCTCCTTGGGCTCCCCCACCGAAAGGCCGCCGATGGCGTAGCCGTCGAAGCCGATGTCTTCCAGTCCAGCCTGGGATTCGTCCCGCAGGGGCTCGTACATGCCCCCCTGGACGATACCGAAGAGGGCGTTGGGATTTGCCAGTCGATCATGCTCGTCCCGGGAGCGCCGGGCCCAGCGCAGGGAGAGGCGCATGGAATCGGCCGCCTGCTGTTCCGTGGCCGGGTAGGGGGTGCATTCATCGAAGATCATCACCACGTCCGAGTTCAGCACCTGCTGGATCTGCATGGAATCCTCGGGGCGCATGAACAGCCGGTCGCCGTTGATGGGGGACTGGAACTTCACGCCCTCTTCGGTGATCTTGCGCAGGTCCCCCAGGCTGAACACCTGGAAGCCACCGGAGTCGGTGAGGATGGGCTTGTCCCAGCCCATGAAGCGGTGCAGCCCGCCGTGAGCGCGGACGATCTCCAGACCCGGCCGCAGCCAGAGGTGGAAGGTGTTGCCCAGCACGATGCGGGCGCCGATCTCCTCCAGTTCGTCGGGGGCCATGGCCTTCACCGTGCCGTAGGTGCCCACCGGCATGAAGACCGGGGTCTCCACCACGCCGTGGGCCAGGGTGAGACGCCCGCGCCGGGCAGCGCCGGCGGTGGCAAGCAGGTCAAATTGCATCTTCGGGGTTCCGGTGGATCAGCATGGCGTCGCCATAGCTGAAAAAGCGGTATTCATGCTCGATTGCATGGCGGTAGGCGGCGCGGATACGGTCCATGCCGCCGAAAGCGGAGACCAGCATCAGCAGGGTGGACTTGGGCAGGTGGAAGTTGGTCAGCAGCAGGTCCACCACCCGGAACTGGAAGCCCGGGGTGACGAAGAGGTCCGTTTCGCCCTCAGCGGCCCGCAGTTCTCCGGCCAGGACCGCCGACTCCAGGGTGCGCAGGCTGGTGGTGCCTACCGCCACTACCCGGCCACCCCGGGCGCGGCAGGCGGTGATGGCGTCCACCGTGGCCTGGGGCAGTTGCCAGCGTTCCCGGTGCATGCGGTGCTCCGACAGCTTATGCACCCGCACCGGCTGAAAAGTGCCAGCACCCACATGGAGAGTGACATGGGTCGTTGCGATTCCCCGAGCCTGGAGGTTGTCCAACAGGATTTGATCGAAGTGCAGACCGGCGGTGGGGGCTGCAACCGAGCCCCGCTCCCGGGCAAACACCGTCTGGTAGCGGGATTCGTCGCTATCGCTGGCGGTTCGATCAATATAGGGAGGCAGTGGCAGGCGGCCATGGATCTCGATCAGGGCTTGGGCATCGCCGGGAAAGCGTAGGCGATAGAACTCCCCCTCCCGCCCCAGTACCTCCACTGTCAGGGCATCCTCCAGCAACAGGCGGCTGCCGGGCTTGGGGGGCTTGCTGGCCCGCACCTGGGCCAGCACTTCGGTGGCATCCTCCATGGACCGCTCCACCAGCACCTCCACCGCGCCGCCGCTGTCCTTGCGGCCCAGGAGGCGGGCATGGAGCACCCGGGTATCGTTCATCACCAGTAGATCGCCGGGCAACAGCAGCCCGGGCAGGTCTGGGATGGATCGGTCCTCCAGGCCCGGGCCAGACATCACCAGCAGCCGACTGGCTGAACGCTGTGCCAGGGGAGCCTGAGCGATGCGTTCGGGTGGGAGTGGGTAATCGAAATCGTCGAGAGTCAGCATCTTTGGTTGAAGAGAGCGGACAATTCACGGATAATGCGCGCTCTTTTCCGCAGGGCGCGCCATTCTACGCGACCCCGCTCCAGGCCGGGATGGCGGAATCGGTAGACGCAGCGGATTCAAAATCCGCCGCCGCAAGGTGTGGGGGTTCGAGTCCCCCTCCCGGCACCAGCAGTTTGTATGCGGGTTTTCGCATTGTTGGTTCTTTTTTTGAGCGATTCATGCGTAGTTGGATCGTCGCCAGAAAACATTCCATTGATCTTTCCCGTAAATCGACAAGGTGTTCAGTGACTCAGAAGACACTGAACAAGTTCCCCGTCATCACTACCGCACAATGCTTGTCGCCACGAGCTTGGAGCGGGAAGTGGGAATCCGGGTTTGCAGGCGCCTTTTAATTAAATGCCCGTTTTTGAGACCCTGAGTCTGATGGTAATAGCCGTATTGGGATGGCTATGGCTTGATAGTTTTAAAGCGCACGAAGCTGGGATTAATGCTGCTCGCAGTGCCTGCGAATCTGAAAATCTACAACTGCTGGATGAAACAGTATTCCTCAATAGTCTGAGGATGGCGAGAAACGATGACGGACAAGTCGTTCTGCGCCGCGTCTATCAGTTTGAGTACAGCGATACCGGGGACAATCGCCGCCGGGGAAGCGTCATGCTACTTGGCCATAAGGTCATTGTCGTGAATGTCGGGCTTCGTCCAGTGTCATCGGACAGAACACTGCATTGATGAGTGCTTGTCGGGGTTTAACAGCGCTTGCTGCGGGTCGGTGCTATAGGCCCACAAGAGCCGATCAGGTATTTCATGTCAGTCGGAAGCCTGTCGACTCTTTCCGTTGGCAACTTGCGCCAACCGTGGTAAACCAAACAACCAGATTACTTCGAGAGGGCCATCTGACCACCGGCGGCAGTCATTTTCAGTCGGTTCAGAACTTTCATTCCGATCAGGATGTGCGATCCCGGCTGTCCAACGACAATTTCAACGTTATTCAATGTTATTCCCCCCACTTTAATCGCCGAGACCGTCGTGGTTAACGTGGCTACTGATGTGCCGCTTGCAACCGTAGCCTTGCCTTGTTTAGCCCCTTCAAGAGATATCCCCATCCGCTTGGCTGTATCTGAGTCAATAAGCAGGCTGTAAGCACCAGTGTCGATTAGCCCGGTAACCGTTACACCGTTGATCGTGAGTGGTGCTACATATTTCATGTGCTGATCAACGGTAATGGATAGAAATTGAGGCATTCCGTCATCGAAAATGTTGCATGCTGATTCCATGCATTCAGGTCCTGCGGATAGTTTGTAAAACATATCTCGCCGAGCAACCCAGGATTTACTAACTTCGTCCCCCCCTTTAGCTGCAAGACGGTACCAGTAGTCTGCCTTTTCCATGCATTTGCTAACGAGGTATCCGGTCGCATAACTCACGGCCAAATTACGCTGTTCCTTTATATCGCCCGTTCTGGCGGCTTTTATAGTCTTAGCTAAGTCGGCATGAGGGCGAATGAGAGGATAACTACCGGAATAATCATCTGGAGCAGAATAGGCATCCATTACACATTCTCCATCAGCATCAGAGATTGCTTGATTGCCAGCGATGGAAGCCGGAACAAAGGCAACGAATACAATGCAAAGGAGGATTTTGCTCATGTCATCCTGTTTCATGGATTCATAATATCCACTCAGTATATGGTCATTTGCCATGGTGGCTTCGATTTGCCTTTGGGGGGCGCCCTATGATCACTCAGGGACAACTGAACACGGGGTATTCCATGAGCACGCTACACAGTGAGTTGAAACGACTCTATTTCTTGCCCGATCAGCATGGCTACGGCCCTTGCTGTGATCTGGACGATGGTTCCTATGGCCCCGATCTTGGGGTGCTGACGCCGGAAGTTCTTGCACCAAGTCTGGCCGGAGGCAATCGAGTGGCCATCAACCTTGTCAGTTCAGCCGGGACCGTCCGAACCCTGGCGATCTGCTTCGAGAAGGGTGCCGATTGGGAGCAGGTGGCAAAGCTCTATGCAGGGACTCAGGCGATGGCACTGCCTGCCCCGGCACTGGCCGTCTCGGGGATCAGCGGCTACCAACTGTGGTTTTCCCTGGTAGACCCCATCCCCGTCGTCCAGGCACAACAGTTTTTCTATGGCCTATCCCGTCAGTATCTGGCTGATACTGACCTGTGTCGCCTTCGGTGCTGCCCGGATATTCCGGGGATTGACAATTCCCTGTCATGCCTGATTGATCTGGTACCAGCATTCCAGGAGGCAACCCAACGATGGTCGGCCTTCATTGATCCAGGTCTGGGCAGCCTATTTATCGACGAGCCGGGGCTGGAAATGGTCCCAAACATGGCGGGCCAGGCCGACATCCTAGCGGGGGTCGACAGCATCAAGGCCGGGGATTTCCAGCGGGCCTTGAGTCGGCTGCAAGTAGCGGATTCGTCGGACGCGCAGATCCCAGAACGGTCGTCAGGTATGACTGGTGAGGGGGCCGGCGCCCACCACATGACGGGCCATCAGTACAGGGATCCTGAAAGCTTTCTCATGGTCGTGATGAATGATCCTGCCTGCCATCTTACCCATCGAATCGAAGCCGCCAAGGCGCTGCTTCCCTACATTAAGAAGACCCCGAACCCATGAGAATTAATTTGAAGGTTCCCTTTGCGGAAAAGGACGAAGCCAAGAAACTGGGGGCCCGTTGGGACGGTGCTCGAAAGATCTGGTACGTCGAGAACAAAGACGACATGGCACCGTTTGCGCGCTGGTCGCCTCACCCCCATGACTCGACAGATACCAGGGTGTCGCAACCTTCCCGAGCAGAGAAGAATCAGGCAGCTTCCCTCGTGATCAAGGGGAGTGGATATGTTGATCTTCCCCGTGTCTGCGATTGCCTGCCATGGGAGGACTGTGGGAAGTGCAAAGGCACGGTGCCTGCCTGCTGACGATAGTCGAAGAGGAATTTCTGAGGCAGGGTGAGGCCTCCCCTATGCCCTTTTTGCCGACATGAGCAACTGGGTCATGGCCGTCCTGGCGGAGTTTTCTCCGTAACAGGAGGTGTGTGCCATTGATGAATGCTTTCTGGGGATGGGGGGGCCAAGACGGTGCAAGCCCAAGAAAATACCTGTGTCAGCTCGTCAGCCCCTGGGGCAACCTCAAGTCGCCAATCAGATTTGGTCCATGGGTTTCGTGTTCAACCGAACGGTGGAAGGTTGGCTCATCAAGAGCATGACAGTGGCGGGCGATGCCGCGCATGAGTCGGATGCCATCGTGTTCGAATACTTATATGCCCTGGTGGAGAAGATCGTGGTCAATGATCAGGAGGCTATGGCTACGGGAGTTTATTCCCGTCTCGCTTCTGCGATGCTAGAAAAGAAAAAGGGCACTTCCGTAGAAGTGCCCAGTTCCATGCCTGATTGGCGCGCCCGGCGCGATTCGAACGCACGACCCCTGCCTTCGGAGGGCAGTACTCTATCCAGCTGAGCTACGGGCGCGAAGGGGGCCGAAGGATAGCGCGTTTCTGCTACGGCGTCCATGGGCAGGTGTCGATTGGCTATAATCGAACCCTTCCATCGCTTCCCGTTTCGAGGTTCCGTCCATGTCCCACGCTTATCCGCGCACGTTTGTCCTTTTGAGTGCCCTGTCAGTTTCCGCTGCTGCCTTCGCCATGGGCGGCAAGCCTCCGGCTGATGACGAGGGTACCCTGGCCCGCATCCAGCCCGTGGCCAGGCTTCATCTGGCGGGGGCGACCGGTGGCGGGGCCGGTGGCCGTAGCGGCGAGCAGTTGTTCCAGGCGGCCTGCAATGCTTGTCATGGTACTGGCGTCCTGAATGCGCCCAAGGTGGGTGACAACGGTGCTTGGGCCCCCCGCATCGCCAAAGGTCTGGATGGCCTGCTTAAGTCGGCTACCAATGGCCTGAATGCCATGCCTCCCAAGGGCGGCGCGGCCGACGCCACCGATAAGGAACTGGCCAGCGCCATCGTCTACATGGCCAACAAGTCCGGCGGTAGTCTGAAGGAACCCAAGTAAGTCCGGCAATTCCGGGCCGGCCGGTCGGCCCCGATCAGGCTTTAGCGGTAAAGACGGTTCAGCAGCCCCAGCAATGCTTCGGCCAGGACTTCGCCCTGTTCCTCCTGAACGAAATGGCCGGCATGGGCGATCTCAACGTGGGCCTGCTTTTTCGCACCGGGCACCCGCTCCCGGAACACCTTTTCCCAGGCCTTGGTGGAAGGATCGGCATCGCTGAAGGCGGTGAGGAACGGTTTTTCGAAACGCTCCAGAAACTCCCAGGCCCGGCGGTTTTCCGCCACCCCCGGCAGGTGGGGATGAATCGGAATCAAGGCCGGGAATTCCAGGGCCGCCGCTTTGTAGGAAGGGTCGGGAAAGGGAGCGTCATAGGCCCGGCGCACTTCGCTGGACAGGGGCCACACCGCGACGCTGGAGACGGTCTCGCCTATCGGCAGGTCGGTCAGGTTCCGGGTCAGGTGTACCCAGTCCCTCACGATCGTTCCAGGCCAGTCGGCCACTCCTCTGGGAGGTGGCTCACAGTTGGGCAGCAGGGTGTTGGTGGCCAGCACGGCATCGAAGCGCTGGGGCATTTCGCTCAAGATCCGCAGGCCGATGGGGCCACCCCAATCCTGACAGACCAGGGTGATGCGTCTCAGGTCCAGGGCGGTCAGCAGTTGCCCGAGCCATTCCACATGACGCTGATAGCTGTAGTCGGAACGAGCCGCCAATTTGTCGGAACGGCCGAAGCCGATGTGGTCCGGTGCCACGGCTCGATAGCCGGCGGCCACCAGGGGCGGGATCAGCTTGCGGTAGAGGTAGCACCAGGTGGGCTCGCCATGGAGCATCAGCACCACAGGCGCGTCCCGGGGGCCCTCGTCCAGATAGTGCATGCGTAGCGACCCCAGGCTGTCGTCCTGTACTTGCTGGTAGTGGGGCGGGAAGGAAAACTCTGGCAGGTTCTGGAATCGCTCGTCGGGAGTGCGTAGTACGTTTGCAGTCATTTCCCTCTCCTTTGCTTCGTGTCCGGCCTGCCGTTTCAGGACTGGGCGAGTAGGGCCTTGAAGCGGGCCAGCCGGTCCCGGCCCGCCTGTTTTTCCTCCGCGTCGGGGGGGCTTTCGTCGCCGCCGCTGCGCCGCAGGTCGCTGCCCATCTCGTCGATGAAGCGGGAGGGTTCGCAGTCCCGCCATTCCCTGCCGGTCTTGCGCCGTCGGCAATGGCTCAGGTGCAGGCTCATGCGTGCCCGGGTGATGCCCACGTACATCAGGCGTCGTTCCTCCTGGAGCTTCTCCGGTTCCAGGGAGTCCCGGTGGGGCAGTATGCCTTCTTCCACCCCCACCAGGAATACATGGCGGAACTCCAGGCCCTTGGCGGCATGCAGGGTGGCCAGTTGCACCGCATCGGCGTCCTGGTCGTTCTTGTCCAGCATGCTGATCAGGGCGATGGTCTGGGCCAGTTCCAGCAGGTTCTTGTTGTCCTCCGCGCCCCGTCTGCCCAGCCACTCGACGAAGTCCCGCACGTTGGACCACTTGCTCTCGGCTTCCCGGGGTTCCAGGGTTTCGAACAGACTGGCTTCGTAGTCGATGGCCCGCAACAGGTCTTCGAGGATCTGGCTGGCGGGTTCCTTCACAGCCCGGGCCTCCATGCGCCTGATGAACTGGCAGAAGGTGCGCACCGCTTCAAGTTGCCGGGCATTCAGTTGTTGCTCGACCCCGGGGGCCAGGGACGCGTCGAAGAGACTCACATGGCGCTGGCCGCCGATGCGGCCCAGGGCCTCCAGGGTGGCGCCACCGATGCCCCGCTTTGGGGTGGTGATGGCGCGGATGAAGGCCGGGTCGTCGTCCTGGTTGGCCAGGAGGCGCAGATAACTGGTGATGTCCTTGATCTCGGCCCGCTCGAAGAAGGACTGGCCGCCGGAAAGGGCGTAGGGCACCTTCTGGTTGCGCAGTTGCTGCTCCAGGGCGCGGGCCTGGTGGTTGCCGCGATAGAGAATGGCGTAGTCCGACCACTTGCCCCGGTGCTGGAATCGGTGGGCGGTGAGTCGGGCCGCCACCCATTCCGCCTCGTGCTCGCCATCCCGGCAGAACTGGATATGGATCGGGTCACCGTGGCCATGGTCGGACCAGAGCTTCTTGTCGAAGACCTTGGGGTTGTGGGCGATCACCGCGTTGGCGGCGCTGAGGATGCGGGTGGTGGAGCGGTAGTTCTGCTCCAGCTTGATCACCTTGAGGCGGGGATAGTCCTCCCGCAGCAGGTGGATGTTGCCGATGTCGGCGCCGCGCCAGGCATAGATGGACTGGTCGTCGTCGCCCACGGCGGTGAAGGAGGCCCGGGGGCCGGCCAGTAGCTTCATCAGCCGGTACTGGCAGCGATTGGTGTCCTGGTACTCATCCACCAGCAGATGCCAGATGCGGCTCTGCCAGCGGGCCAGGGCTTCCTCGTTGGTCTCGAACAGATTCACCGGCAGACGGATCAAGTCGTCGAAATCCACCGCTTGATAGGCCCGCAGGGTGCGCTCGTATTCGCCATAGACCTGGGCCGCTTGCTGTTCCATGGGGTTGCCGGCCTGGGCCGCGGCTTCCTCGGGGCCCAGCAGCCCGTTCTTCCATAGGGAGATGCGGTTCTGCACCGCCCGCAGCCGGTCCTTGTCGGCATTTTTCATCAGCTCCTGGAACAGGCCTCCCACGTCGGAGGCATCCAGGATGGAGAATCCCGGCTTCAGGCCCAGGGCCTTGGCTTCCTGGCGCAGGATGCGCACACCCAGGGCATGGAAGGTGGATACCGTGAGTCCGCCGCTTGCACCATCGCCCAGCAACTGGGCGGCTCGCTCCTTCATTTCCCGAGCGGCCTTGTTGGTGAAGGTGATGGCGGTGATTTTGGCCGGCGAATAGCCGCACTCCTGGATCAGATAGGCGATCTTCTGGGTGATCACCCGCGTCTTGCCGCTGCCGGCGCCGGCCAGCACCAGCAGGGGACCATCGAGGTAGTGAATGGCCTCCCGTTGGGGCGCGTTGAGGCCAGCGGTCAACGCAGTTTCCCGCGCAGCGGGTTTACCTTGTCCGGAGTATTGACCGTGATCGTCCCATCGCCGCCGGAAAGATTGCCGCAGTCGCACTGGGCCGGCAGATGGGAAACCGAGCTGACGATGTGTCTGCACTCGGTGCATTCGTAATAGATGTCGCCACCCCTCGGCAGCCCCCCATCGGTCTGCCGGGCGACGGGGTCGAAACGATAAATCTTGCGCAGGTCAATTTTCATGAAGGCCTCTAGGGGGCGTAGCCAGGGGGGGCGGCCAGGCTCGGACTGTTCAGATGCAGGGAAAACATTTTAGTGCTTATTTCGAGGGGACTGGCTACCTGCCTTGGTTGGCGCGCAGGTTCATAATGTTCCCACTTGCATGACCGAACATTCAACTTCCGAGGTGATCCGATGACTTCAGCCAATCCGTCCCTTCCCCTCGCGGGGCGAGCCTATCTTGTCACCGGCGGCGGTAGCGGTATCGGCCTGGCTTGCGCCACCCGCCTGGCGGCTGATGGCGCCGCCGTCACCATCTGTGGCCGGAGCACCGCTCGATTGGAGGAAGCAGTCCGCAAGATTCTTGCCGATGTCGGCTCGGGCGGTGATGTGCGCGCTGTTTCCGCCGACATCACCGTGGAGACCGATGTGCAACGGGCCGTGGCGGTAGCCATGGAGGCTACGGGGCGCCTGGACGGCTGTGTCGCCAATGCCGGGGGCGGCGGCGTGCCGGCGCCCTACCATGCCCAGGATTCGGTTGAGTTTCTGCGGGTGCTGCAACTCAATCTGTTGGGTACCATGCTATGTGTAAAGCATACTGTGGGCCCCATGATCGCTGCTGGTGGGGGCTCCTTTGTTGGCATGTCTTCCGTAGCCGGCATCCTCTCCCATCCTTATTTTGGTCCCTATCCGGTGGCCAAGGCCGGCATCGAAGCCATGATGCGCAATGCCGCCGACGAGTACGGTCGCTTCAAGCTGCGCTTCAATGCCATCCGCCCAGGCTTCATCAGCACCGAAATCATGGACGGCATCCCCCGGGATGGCGCGGTTTATCGCAGCTACCTGGAGAACACGCCGATGGCCGACGTGGGTCGCCCCGAGGATGTGGCCCATCTTGCCCGCTTCCTGCTGGGAGATGAGGCGAGATGGATCACCGGCCAGTGCATCGGCGTGGATGGGGGCCATTCCCTGCGCCGGGGACCGGACTTCAGTTCGACAGCGGAAATGATCCATGGCCCGGCCGTGATGGCGGGCGGCATGCCCTGATGGGGAACCATTGCTCGAAACCGGCTGGCCCGCTAGACTCCGCCGCCCGAGTCCCCTGAAATTTGCTGCCATGTCCGCCAAGCCCATCGAATTCAAGGGCACCTCCCTGTCGGTGGTGTCCGTCGTCCTCAATTCCTTGGATATTGCCATCCTGGACGGGGCGATCACGGCCATGCCGGGGGGCAAGCGGCGCTTTTTCGACGGCGATGCGGCGGTGCTGGATCTGTCCGCCGTGGCGACCCGGGACAGCGCCGACTGGCCGGCCCTGCTGGCCCTGTTGCGGGACTATGGCCTGCAACCGGTGGCGGTGGTGAATGGCGGCGCAGTCCTGGGCGCCCAGGCTGCCGCGGTCGGCCTGGTGACCCTGGGGGCTGGCGAACTGGCCCGACCCAGTCGCAAGCCGGCGGCGGAAAAGGCGCCGGCTCCCCCCCCGGTGGCCACCGCCATGCTGGTGGACAAGCCCCTGCGTTCTGGCCAGCGGCTCTACGCCCGGGGCACCGACCTGATCCTGACGGCCATGGTGTCCACCGGGGCGGAAGTGATCGCCGACGGCAGCATCCATGTCTATGCCCCCCTGCGGGGGCGAGCCCTGGCCGGAGCCAGCGGCGATGCCGGGGCACGAGTGTTCTGCACCTGCTTCGAGGCGGAACTGGTTTCCGTGGCCGGCATGTACCGCACCTTCGAGCAGGGGCTCCCGCCCCAACTGGCCAAAAAGCCCGTGCAGGTGCGCCTGAACCAGGGAGAAGGGCAGCAGACCCTGCTGATCGAGGCCCTTTCCCTGGGCTGAGTTTCCGCCGGTTCGAAGGCGACTTTCGCTTTCGGCACCGGATTCCCCCTTTTTTCCCCTCAAGGCGGCCCTGGCGCTCCCGCTAGAATCCGTGACTTGAAAATTTTCATTCGAGGGAGAGTCTTCCGTGACCCGAATCATCGTCGTGACCTCCGGCAAGGGAGGCGTGGGCAAGACCACCACCAGTGCCAGCATTTCCTCGGGGCTGGCCATGCGCGGCTTCAAGACCGCCGTGATCGATTTCGACGTGGGCCTGCGCAACCTGGACCTGATCATGGGCTGTGAGCGGCGCGTGGTCTATGACCTGATCAATGTGGTCAATGGCGAGGCCAACCTGACCCAGGCCCTGATCAAGGACAAGCACTGCGAGAACCTCTTCGTCCTGCCTGCCTCCCAGACGCGGGACAAGGACGCCCTGACCGAGGATGGTGTGGAAAAGGTGCTCAAGGATCTGGAGCACATGGGCTTCGAGTACATCGTCTGCGACAGCCCCGCCGGCATCGAGCGGGGCGCGGTGATGGCCCTGACCTTCGCCGACGAGGCCATCGTGGTGACCAATCCTGAAGTGTCCTCGGTACGGGACTCGGACCGCATCCTGGGCATCCTCCAGGCCAAGTCCCGCCGCGCCCAGGCCGGGGGCGAGCCAGTGAAGGAACATCTGCTGATCACCCGCTACTCCCCCAAGCGGGTGGAGGATGGGGAGATGCTGTCCTACAAGGACGTCCAGGAAATCCTGCGGGTGCCCATCCTGGGCGTCATTCCCGAATCGGAAAGCGTGCTCCACGCTTCCAACCAGGGCACGCCGGCGATCCATATCAAGGATTCCGACGTGGCCACCGCCTATCTGGACACCGTGGGCCGCTTCCTGGGCGAGGACACGCCCCTGCGCTTCGTGGATTACGAAAAGCCGGGCCTGTTCAAGCGTCTGTTCGGAGGCAAGTGACATGTCGCTTCTCGATCTTCTGTTTGGCAGCAAGCCGAAGTCCGCCAGCATGGCCAAGGAGCGGCTGCAACTGATCATCGCCCGGGAGCGCTCCGGCGAGAGCACCGCTCCAGACTTTCTGCCCCAGTTGCAGCAGGAGCTGATCCAGGTGATTTCCAAGTATGTCCGGGTCAATCCCAACGACATCAAGGTGTCCCTGGAGAAGCAGGACAACTACGAAGTGCTGGAGGTCAATATCGTCCTGCCCGAACCGGGCCGGGCAGGCTGAGGACCAAGGGGGTTCGCTTTGCGAACCCCGTGGGGAATTGGAGTGCCATCCCCCCAGCCCCCTTCCCGAGGAAGGGGGTGACTATGGTTCGCGGGCTGCGCCCGCTCCGTGTTGTGACTGCCTTGCCTTGGGTCGGCCCGCGCAGCCGGCCATGCTAGAATTCGCGCGGTTTTCGACGTCATTCAGGGCCATCCGTGAAACCCTCCGCCCCCATCGCACCGCCCCAGCGCATTGTCATCGCCACCCGTGAATCCCGCCTCGCCCTGTGGCAGGCGGAACATGTGCGGGATCTGCTGCGGGGCCTCTATCCTTCCTGTACCGTTGAGTTGCTGGGCATGACCACCCGGGGCGACCAGATCCTGGATCGTCCCCTGGCCAAGGTCGGTGGCAAGGGCCTGTTCGTCAAGGAACTGGAAACCGCCCTGCTGGACAGGAGCGCCGATATTGCCGTCCATTCCATGAAGGACGTTCCCATGGAAATGGGCGGGGACTTCTCCCTGGTGGCCATCGGCCCCCGGGAGGTGCCCCTGGATGCCTTCGTCTCCAACAAGTACGGCACCCTGGAGGATCTGCCGCCAGGCGCCGTGGTGGGCACCTCCAGCCTGCGTCGGGAAAGCCAGCTCCACGCCCGTTATCCCTATCTGGCAGTGACCAGCCTGCGCGGCAACCTGGATACCCGCCTGCGCAAGCTGGATGCCGGCGAGTACGATGCCATCATCCTGGCGGCGGCGGGCCTGACCCGGCTCGGTCTCAAGGACCGGATACGCTCCGTGCTGCCCGCCGAGGCCTCCCTGCCCGCCGCGGGGCAGGGTGCCCTGGGTATCGAGGCTCTGTCCAGCAGGTCGGAAGTGGCGGCCTGGCTGGCTCACTTGAACGATTCGGCCACTGCTGCCTGCGTCCGCGCCGAGCGGGCCGTGTCCCGTGCCCTGGCCGGCAGTTGCGAAGTGCCTCTGGGCGCCTATGCCGAACTGCGGGCAGGGCGACTCTGGCTGCGGGGCTTCGTCGCCCTGCCCGACGGTAGTCGCATGGCCCATGCCGAACTGGAAGGAGACACGGATCAGCCGGAAAGCCTGGGTCTGGCCCTGGCCGATGAACTGCGTGCACAGGGGGCAGAGCAGATACTGGCGGCCCTGGGGGATCACGCACCCCAGTTTGGCGTTCCCGGGAAGGTCTGATCCATGTTACTGGCCCGGCCCACTGCGGAGGCACCTCTCCAGGAGCGGGTCGGTGGTGGTAGTGCGACGCCTCGACAGGGACTGGCCGGTCGCCATATCGTCGTCACCCGCCCGGCGGGCCAGGCCGCCCATCTGGCCGAGGCCCTGGTGGCCCGGGGCGCACATCCGGTGCTGTTTCCAGTGCTGGCGATTGCGCCGCTGGCCGATCCGGGGCCCTTGCTGGAGGTGGCTCGGCTTCTGGATCAATTCGATCTGGCCGTCTTCGTCAGCCCCAATGCGGTGAACGGCGCCCTTTCCGTGATACTGCCCAGACGCTCCTGGCCCGAGGGCCTGACGGCGGCCACCGTGGGCAAGAGCAGCGAGGGCGAATTGGCGCGTTACGGCATTACCCAAGTAATCGCCCCCGAGGGCCGCTTCGACTCCGAGGCCCTGCTGGCACTGCCTCCCCTCCAGGCCATGGCCGGCAAGCGGGTAATCATCTTCCGGGGAAATGGTGGCCGCGAATTGCTGGGGGAGACCCTGATCGCCCGGGGCGCCCAGGTCGAATATGTCAGTTGCTACCAGCGCGGCAAGCCCGATCTGGACCCGGCGCCCCTGCTGAAACTCTGGTCCGATGACGTCCTGGACGCGATGACCGTGACCAGCAGCGAGGGTCTGCGCAATCTTCACGACATGGTGGGCAAACTGGGCCAGGCCTGGTTGCGCAAGACCCCCACCTTCGTACCCCATGCCCGTATCGCCGAACAGGCCCGGCAACTGGGCCTCAAGTCAGTGATTCTGACCGGCCCCGGCGACGACGGCCTTCTTGATGGACTCATGCAATACTTCGCCCGTGAACCCGAATACTCCCGCTGAAGGCATGTCCGCCCTGACCCATCGCCCGGTCCCGCGCCTAACGGCCCAACTGCGCCGGCCGCCGGTGCTGATCGCCACCATTGCCCTGGTCCTCCTGGGCTGGCAATGGGTCGAGACCCGCGCCCGGCTTTCCGGTCTGCAAACCGAAGTGGCCCGGCGCCTGGCTGATGGGGACAGTGTGGCCAAGGAAAGTCGTGTCCTGACCCGGCAGAACCAGGAAATGGTGGCAGCCCTCCAGGCCAAGGTGAGCGTGCTGGAGGCCCAGTTGATCGAGACCCAGAGCCAGCAAATGGCCCTGGAAACCATGTATCAGGAACTCTCCCGCAGCCGGGACGAGCGCCTCCTGGCCGAGGTCGAACAGACCCTGACCATTGCTGCCCAGCAATTGCAATTGGCAGGCAACGTGGAAGCCGCCCTGATCGCCCTGCAAGGGGCCGATGCTCGTCTGGCCCGAGCCAGCCAGCCCCAGTGGCTGGCCCTGCGCAAACTCATTACACGGGATATGGAGCGACTCAAGGCCCAGCCCGTGGCCGATATTTCAGGCATCGCGATGAAGCTGGAAAACCTGATCGCCCTGGTGGACAGCCTACCTTTTGCGTTCGAACAGCGGCCCCGGCCCCGTTCGCCGGGAAGCGAGAAAAAGAGCGGCGTCGCTGAACCCGCCTTCTGGCAGGAGTTGGTTGCCGATCTCTGGGCCGAGGTGCGGCAACTGGTGCGCATCGAACGGGTGGGCCGCAGCGACCCGGGCCTGCTCTCCCCCAGTCAGACCTTCTTCCTGCGGGAGAACCTCAAGCTGCGCCTGGCCAATGCCCGCCTGTCCCTGCTGTCACGGGATGCCCGTTCCTTCCGGGAAGACATGCGGCAAAGCCGGGAATGGCTGCAACAGTATTTTGATACCCGTGCCCGGCCAGTGGAGCATGCTCTGGGCACCGTCAAGGCTCTGGGGGTCGTGGATATTGCCCAGGATCTGCCCAGTCTCAACGAGACCCTCAACACCGTGCGCAACTTCAAGCTGCGCCGTGAGCGGGAGATCTCGCCGGCGCCCCGGGCCGCCGCGACCGGCGCAACTACCGACGGGACTCACTGATGCGTGTCCTGCTCTGGTTGATCGCCCTGGCCTTCCTGGCCGTGGGCCTTTCCCTTGCGGCCCGCTACAACGAAGGCTATGCACTGTTCGTGCTGCCCCCCTGGCGGGTCGAACTCTCTCTCAATCTGTTGCTGCTGCTGGCTCTGGGGGGTTTCCTCGCCCTGTACCTGCTGTTGCGGGCGGCCACCATGGTGCTGGGCCTGCCGGCCCGGGTGGCCGCCTTCCGCGCCAACCGGGCGCGGGTCCGGGGTGCGGCAGCAATCCAGGATGCCTGGCGCCTGCTGCTGGAAGGACGGTTTGGCCATGCATTGAAGAGCGCCGAACTCGCCTATGAAGCCGGTCAGTCGCCTGGCATGGCGGCCCTGATCGCCCAACTGGCGGCCCACAACATGGGCGACCTGGCCAGGAGCGAACAATGGCGGGAAAGGGTGGGTAGCCGCCCGGGGGATGCACTGCGCACTGCCCGCTTGATGGTGGATGCAACGATCGCCATCGAGGCGCGGAATTTCGATCAGGCCCGGCAGGCCCTGGATACCCTGGGCCGGGAAAAGGGGCGCCACATCGCGGCCCTGCGCCTCTCACTCAAGACCCAGCAGGGTCTGGGTAACTGGCGCGAAGCCCTGGTCTTGATCCGGCAACTGGAAAAACATCACGCCATGACCCCCGCCCAGGCCGAAGTGCTGCGCTTGCGTGCCCATCGGGAAAATCTGCGCACCCTGGGGGACGACCGGGATGGTCTGGTCCAATACCTGGCCCGAATCCCCGACACGGAACGGCGAGAACCACGCCTGGCCCTGGAAGGCGCCCGCCGTCTGATCGCCATCGGCGACTGCGTCGAGGCGGCGCGGCTGATCGAGGATGCCCTGGAGGAACAATGGGACTCGGCTTTGGTGAGCGCCTATGGCGAGTGCGAGGGAGGCGACGTGCTGCGGCGCATCTCGCATGCCGAGAAGTGGCTGCCGGCCCATCCCAGGGATGAGCGACTGCTTCTTACCCTGGGGCGGCTATGCCGTCGCCAGCAACTCTGGGGCAAGGCCCAGAGCTACCTGGAGGCTTCCCTTTCGGTTCAGCCCATGCGGGAAACCCATGTGGAGCTGGCACGCCTGCTGGGCTACCTGGAGCGGTCCGAGGAAGCCAACCGCCATTACCGGGCGGCGGCGGAGATGAATTAGGCTCGCCCCCCTTCGCCCCCCTCCGGGGGGTTCGATACGGCTCGCTTCGCTCGGATATTACGGGGCACTCCGTGGGGGCACCGAGGGGTTGCGGCTGGCGTCGCGTGCCGTTTTTCCTTGTCCCACAGGGATTTCCTTCGGTCAGGCCGGCCCGGCGGAAAAACTGCTTTTCGATGGCCATGAAAACGTTCGCCCCCCTTCGCCCTCCGGGGGATTCAGTACGGCTCGCACTGCTCGATATTACGGGGCACTCCGTGGCAGCACCGATGGGTAGCCCCGCCTAGACCCAGTCCCGGGGCCGCAGGAAGTCCGTGTAGAGCCGGGCCTCTTCCGTGCCCGGTTGCGGATGCCAGTCGTAGCGCCACTTCACCAGCGGAGGCAGGGACATCAGGATGGATTCGGTGCGTCCGCCCGATTGCAGGCCGAACAGGGTGCCCCGGTCCCAGACCAGGTTGAACTCCACGTAGCGTCCGCGCCGGTAGGCCTGGAAGTCCCGCTCCCGCTCCCCATAGGTCATTTCCCGGCGGCGCTCCAGGATGGGCAGGTAGGCGGGCAGGAAGGCATCGCCCACGGCCCGGGTGAGGCCAAAGCAGCGGTCGAAGCTGCCCTCGTTGAGATCGTCGAAGAACACGCCGCCGATGCCCCGGGGTTCATTGCGGTGCTTGAGGAAGAAGTAGTCGTCGCACCACTTCTTGTAACGGGGATGAACATCGGCGCCGAAGGGGGCCAGGGCGTCTCGGCAGATACGGTGAAAATGCACCGCATCCTCCTCGAAGCCGTAGTAGGGCGTCAGGTCCATGCCGCCGCCGAACCACCAGACGGGTTCCTCTCCTTCCGCCGTGGCGATGAAGCAGCGCACGTTGGCATGACTGGTGGGGCAATAGGGGTTGCGCGGATGGAGCACCAGGGAGACGCCCAGGGCCTCGAACTTTCGCCCCGCCAGTTCCGGCCGGTGGGCCGTAGCGGAGGCGGGCATTTTGTCGCCGGTGACATGGGAAAAGTTAACCCCGCCTCGCTCGAAGAACTCACCTTCCTCGATGACGCAGGATGTTCCCCGGCCCCAGGCATCGCGCCTGAATTTCTGGCCGTCAAAAACCTCCAGGGTGGAAACAATGCGTTCCTGGAGACCGGTGAAATAGTTTTTTAGCAGTTGGCTGTTCATGGAGATTTAGCATGAAAAACTGTGCCGGAATCGAGGGCAACCGTCGAGCGTAGCGAGCCGATGAGTAGCCCCGCCCCGGGGAGGGGGCATAAGCGGGGTTGAGCGAAGCACTGCTTCGCGCCGCCGAAGCCGGCTGGCTGTGCAAAGCCGGCTGTGGAACGGGGGTAGGGGGCGTTCAATTTGCCTTTGCGCATTTTCATTCTCGGGGGTGGTGCTGGCGACTATGCGCGTTAGGTTGCAGGGAAGGGTGCGATGCGGTAGCCGTTGCGGCCGCCCCGCTTGGCATCGTACATGGCGGCGTCAGCGTGGGCGAGCAGGGAGTCGGTATTGTCAGCATGGTCCGGATAGAGGGCGATACCGATGCTGGCGCCGATCTTCAGTTGCAGTTTTCCCACCCGCATGGGGGCCGAGAGTACTTCAATACATTTTTCTGCGACCCCTGCCGCACTGGTGATATCGGTGATGTCGGTGAGTAGGATGATGAATTCGTCGCCGCCGAAACGGGCCACCATGTCGGCCTTGCGCACCTTGTCCTGCAGGCGTTGCGCCACCAGGCGCAGTACCTGGTCGCCGATGTCATGGCCGTGATCGTCATTGACCGGCTTGAAGTCATCCAGGTCCAGAAACAGCAGGGCCAGGTGGTTGCCCTGGCGCCGGGCCAGGGCGATACTCTGGCTCAGTCGTTCATGGAAGGCGGCACGATTGGGCAGGGCCGTGAGGGGGTCGTGGTGGGCGATGCGGGCGAGAGTGGCTTCCCGTTCCCGCAACTTGCCCAAGAGCAGGTTGAACCCGGAAGCCAGTTCTCCCACTTCGTCGTTGCGGACCACGGGCAATGAACGCAGGGGAGTGATGCCCTCGGCCATGCTGCGAACCTGTCGCGCCGCGTGGGCCAGGGGACGGAACAACCAGCCCAGGATGAGCAGGGACGCTATGGTGACCACAGCGCCGATCACCAATGTGTTGCGCAGCAGAAAACCGTACAGGTGTTCCAGCGGGCGAAAGGCTTCCCGGGTCGGCGTGCGGGCCACCAGGAACCAGTCGGTGCTGGGAACGCTGGCGATGGAGGAGAGTTCCTCGACGCCCTGGGCATTGATGGTGATGCCGCTGCCCCGATAGCCGGCCATGGCTTGATCGTGGAGGCGGTTGATGCCGGGGGGCGGGGTGGGCCGGAGCGCCATGGCCGGATCGGAGGCCATGACGAAAATCCTATCCTTCGGGGAAATGAGCAGAAAACCGCCGCTTTCTCCCACCCGGTTGTTCTGCACCAGATCCAGGAAACCCGGTGCGTTGAGGGTGGTGACACCTGCCAGAACGCCGAGTAGTTGTCCCCGCGCATCCTTGATTGGCGCCGCCATGACGATACCCGGCCGGTGAGTGGAGCGCCCGATGGTGGGTGCGCCCATGGCGCTTGTGCCGGAATTGCGTATCGCCAGAAACCAGTCCCGGTCGGCGTAGGAGGTGCCGCGACGTCCCGGTAGCGAGGGATAGTCGGTGGTGGCGATGCCCGCGGGGCTCACCACGATCAGGCCGGCGGAAAACAGCGATTGGCTGTCGTGGCGCGCGGCCAGCCAGGCCGCCAGGGCATCGGACTGCTGCAACAGGTTCTGGGGCAGTTGTTCCGCCAGACGGCGCACCAGTTCCTGGCGGGTTCTCAGCTTGGCGTCGATATCCTGGGCCACGTAGGTGGCCAGGGACAGTTGCTGGGCGGAGACCAGCTGTTGCAGTTCGTCGCGCATGAAGTCCGTCATGATGACGACGCGGATCGCCAGGCCCACCAGCACCAGCGCCAGGGCAAAGACGATCAGGCGTGTTTTCAGGCTGATGAAAACACGCCCCATGGGGATATCTTCCGAATCTCCGGGGGGCTCAGCGCCGGATGGCACGATGCCCGATGTCCCGGCGGAACTGCATGCCGTCGAAGCGAATCTGCTCGGCCAGCTCATAGGCCCGGTTCTGGGCCAGTCTGATGGTGTCCCCCAGGGCGGTGGCGCAGAGCACCCGGCCGCCGCTGGTGAGCACCTGGTCATCGCTCATGGCGGTGCCGGCGTGGAATACATGGGCCTCCTCGACGGGGCGCTTCGGCAGGCCATGGATGGCATCACCCTTCCTTGGGTTGTCCGGGTAACCACCGGCGGCCAGCACCACACCCAGGGCCACGCGGCGATCCCACTCGGCTTCCACCTGATCGAGGCGGCCATCGATGCCGGCGTCGATCAGATCCACGAAGTCGCTCTTCAGCCGCATCATGATGGGCTGGGTCTCCGGATCGCCGAAGCGACAGTTGAATTCCAGCACCTTGAGGGAGCCGTCCGGCTTGATCATCAACCCGGCGTAAAGGAAGCCAGTGTAGAGGATGCCATCGGCTTCCATGCCCCGGATCGTCGGCATGATCACCTCCCGCATCACCCGGGCGTGGATGTCGGGCGTAACCACGGGGGCCGGGGAGTAGGCCCCCATGCCTCCGGTGTTGGGGCCGGCATCGCCGTCCAGCAGGCGCTTGTGGTCCTGGCTGGTGGCCATGGCCAGGGCGTGGCGGCCGTCGGCCATGACGATGAAGCTGGCCTCCTCACCGTCGAGGAATTCCTCGATCACCACTCGGGCACCGGCGTCCCCCAGCTTGTTGCCGGAAAGCATGTCGTCGATGGCGCCGTGGGCTTCCTCCAGACTCATCGCCACCACCACGCCCTTGCCGGCGGCCAGGCCATCGGCCTTGATGACAATGGGCGCCCCTTCGGCGTCCACATAGGCGTGGGCGGCTTCGGCATTGCTGAAGGTCTGGAATTGGGCGGTGGGAATGCCGTGGCGGGCCATGAACTGCTTGGCGAAATCCTTTGAGGATTCCAGTTGTGCCGCCAGCCGGCTGGGGCCGAAGATGCGCAGATCGGCAGCGCGGAAGGCATCCACCACGCCGGCCGCCAGGGGCGCCTCGGGACCCACCACGGTGGCATGGATGCCTTCCCTGCGGGCAAAGTCCACCAGGTCGTGAATGGCCGTCAGCGGCAGATTCTCTATGCCTTCCTCGCGGGCCGTGCCGGCATTGCCGGGGGCGACGAAAATCTTCTGTACCCTGGGCGATTTCGCCAGGCGCCAGGCCAGGGCGTGTTCACGGCCGCCGGAACCGATGACGAGGAGTTTCATAAATATCCTTTAAGCACGGCGGGCACGGCAACGCGGCGGAAAACCCGGCGCAAGGAACTCGCCTCGCCGCGTCGTTGTGCTTGATCAATCAATGCCTGAAATGGCGGAATCCTGTGAATACCATGGCCACGCCCTGCTCGTCGGCGGCGGCGATCACTTCGGCGTCCCGCACCGAGCCGCCGGGCTGGATCACGGCGGTGGCACCGGCCTGGGCCAGCACGTCGAGACCGTCGCGGAAGGGGAAGAATGCATCCGAGGCCACCACCGAGCCCTTCACCGTCAGCTTGGCGTTCTCGGCCTTGATGGCGGCGATACGGGCGGAATCCACCCGGCTCATTTGACCGGCACCCACGCCCACGGTCATGCCATCCTTGCAATAGACGATGGCGTTGGACTTGACATACTTGGCCACATTCCAGGCGAACAGCAGGTCGCGCATTTCCGCCTCGGTGGGCACCCGCTTGCTCACCACCTTGATGTCGGACTGGGCGATGCGGGCCTCGTCGGCGCTCTGCACCAGAAGACCGCCGCCCACCCGCTTGTAGTCGAAGGCGCCGGCGCATTTTCCACCTGGGTGGCCCAGGGGTACGATCAGCACACGCAGATTCTGCTTGGCGGCGAAGACGGCCCGGGCTTCCTCGGTGATTTCCGGGGCGATGATCACCTCGGCGAACTGGCCCGCCACGGCTTCCGCTGCCGCCTGGTCGATGGCGCAGTTGAAGGCGATGATGCCGCCGAAGGCCGAAGTGGGATCGGTGGAAAAGGCCTTGCGGTAGGCTTCGGAGGCAGAGGCGCCCAGGGCTACGCCGCAGGGGTTGGCATGCTTGACGATGACGCAGGTCGCGAGTCCGGCAGCCGCGTCGAAGGCCTTGACGCATTCCCAGGCGGCATCGGCATCGGCGATGTTGTTGTAGGACAGTTCCTTGCCCTGGAGTTGCCGGTAACTGGCGATGCTGCCGGGTACCGCCACTGTCTCCCGGTAGAAGGCGGCCTGCTGATGGGGGTTCTCGCCGTAGCGAAGGGTCTCCACCTTGTCGAAGGCCAGTTGCAGGGCGTCGGGGAAGGGGCCAGGCTTGTTGTCGGCATCCAGGCCGGTGAGCCAGTTGGCGATGGCGGAGTCGTAGCGGGCAGTATGGGTGAAGGCCTTCTTGGCCAGTTCGAAGCGGGTGCGGTAGGAGAGGGCGCCGTCGTTACTTTGCAGCTCTTCGATGATCTGGCCATAGTCTTCCGGATCGGTGACGATGCCCACGCCGCCCTGTTCGTTGCCGTGGTTCTTGGCCGCGGCCCGGACCATGGTGGGGCCGCCGATGTCGATGTTCTCGATGGCGTCTTCCAGGGTGCAGCCGGGCTTGGCCACGGTCTCCCGGAAGGGATAGAGGTTCACCACCACCAGATCGATGGCGGGAATGTCGTGCCGCTCCATGGTCTGGCGATGCTCCGCCAGATCGCGCCGACCCAGGATGCCGCCGTGGACCTTGGGATGCAGGGTCTTGACCCGCCCATCGAGCATTTCGGGGAAGCCGGTGTAATCCGATACATCGGTGACCGGCAGGCCGGCGTCCCGCAACAGTTTGGCGGTGCCGCCGGTGGACAGCAGCTTGACGCCGAGTTGATGGAGGGCGCGGGCGAAATCCACGGTGCCGCGTTTTTCGGAAACGCTGATCAGGGCTTGGGTAACTTTCATGGTCGGATGGAGTTGGCGTGAAATAGCAAATTGAAACGGCAGGTCAGATGTTCGAGCGCAGCGAGCCAAAATAGTCGCCTCCCCCGCGAGGGGGAGGAAGGGAGGGAGCGGGTCTTCCTGCTGCTTTCCCAGTCAGCTGGCAATGTCCTTTATCGAAGCCTCTCATGTTGGTTGTTGGTTTCCAGCTTGGCCGGCTTAGAGCAGATCGTGTTCGGTGAGCTTGCGGCGCAGGGTATTGCGGTTGATGCCGAGAATCTCGGCGGCCGCGCTCTGGTTGCCGTTGGCCTGTTTCATGACCACTTCCAGCATCGGCCTTTCCACAGTGCGGATCACCATTTCATAGACCGCGTGGGGCTCCTGGCCGTCCAGGTCGCGGAAGTAGCGGTTGAGAGACTTGCGTACGCAGTCGGATAATTCGGCGCTCACTGGACTACCCTCCCCCCGATCCCCTCCCCGAGAGAGGGGGTGACGACGGTTCGCCGCTGCGCGGCTCCGGGTTGTGGCATGCGCCCCTTCGGGCGGCCATGCGGGGCGCTCACTGGACAACCCTCCCCCCAGCCCCCTTCCCGGGGAAGGGTGTGACGAATATTCGCGGGCTGCGCCCGCTCCGGGTGGTGGCTGGCGGCAGGATTCATGCGGCGATCGCCTCCTCATAGCAAAGTTGATCGTTGGCGGCGGCCTGGGCGAGGAAGAATTCGTCCGTCGCCGCCAGTTGTTCTTCCACCGTGGCCAGTTGATTCATGGCGTGGCGGAAGTGGGATGAGCCCACCAGACCCTTGGTGTACCAGCCGATGTGCTTGCGGGCAATGCGGGCGCCGGTTTCCTCGCCATAGAAGGCGTAGAGGTCGGACAGGTGGCCTCTCAGTATCCGGTGAATCTCGGCCACACGGGGCGGGGGCAGGATTTCGCCGGTCTTCAGGTAGTGATCGATCTCCCGGAACAGCCAGGGCCGGCCCTGGGCGGCTCGGCCTATCATCAGGCCATCGGCGCCAGTGGCATCCAGCACGAGCTTGGCCTTCTGGGGCGTGGTGATGTCGCCGTTGGCGATGACCGGAATTTTTACCAGGGTCTTCACCAGGGCAATGGTGTCGTATTCGGCCGAGCCGGTGTACTGGTCGGCCCGGGTCCGGCCATGGATGGCGATGGCGCGCACCCCTGCATTTTCGGCGATGCGGGCGATGGCCGGGGCGTTCTTGTTCTCTCGGTTCCAGCCGGTACGGAACTTCAGGGTCACCGGCGTGTTGCCGGCGGCGGCCACCACGGCGTCGAGGATACGCCCCACCAGGGCCTCGTCCTGCATCAGGGCGGAGCCGGCCATGACGTTGCAGACCTTCTTGGCCGGACAGCCCATGTTGATGTCCACGATCTGGGCGCCGTTATCCACGTTGTAGCGGGCTGCCTGGGCCATCATGGCTGGATCGGCGCCGGCGATCTGCACCGAGATCGGTTCCACCTCTCCATCGTGATTGGCCCGGCGCCGGGTCTTGGCGCTGCCGTAAAGCAGGGAATTGGAAGTCACCATCTCGGATACGGCCAGCCCGGCGCCCAGTTGCTTGCACAACTGGCGGAAGGGACGGTCCGTCACCCCGGCCATGGGCGCGACAAATAGATTGTTTCGCAGCGAGAAACCGAGAAAGTCCATGGCGTCTGGGGAATGGGTAAAACCGGAGGAAGGCGCGAATTCTACTCGTTTGATTAAATTTTGTGCAATGGAGCCGGCGGGAAATCGAGACTTTGGCCATGCCCAGCGGTGCTGGCGGCTACACTCAGCCTGCTGAGAACGCTGTCGGAAATTTCCCCGGATGATTGGCGTTCTGCTTGTCATCCACTGGCATAATCCAGCAAAAAAATTAAGAACCCATATGGCAAGGCGCGTCGAAGGCAGTGAATTTGCCGATGCTGCTTGGGCCTTGGGTCCCGGATTCGATCTTATAGGGGGAGAGGATGATACTTGGTCATCTGAAGGAGATATGGCGCTATCCGGTCAAGAGCATGGGCGGAGAGGCAATCGACTCCACCCTCCTTACGTCTCTTGGTATCCCCGGTGATCGTTGCTGGGCAGTCATCGATACGGAAAAGCGAGAGATCCGCAATGCAAAGAAATGGCCGGCTCTGCTGCAGTACCGCGCACGGCATCTGCCCGGCGCCGTACTGGCGGCTGACTGTTACGACGCCGACGTCCCCGATGTATTGATCGAGACACCCCAAGGCGCACAGCTCAGTGCCCGAGATCCCGGGACCGGCACCCTGCTCGGCGAGTCCCTGGGCAGGCTGCTGCGGCTTGCCCCTCGGGCGCATCCTTCCGATCGAGAGCACTATCGCCTGGCATCGGCTCCCACGGTTGAAGAGTTCAGTCAAGCCATGGCGCTGCAAGCGGGGGAGGCTGCTCCTGATTTCTCGGAAGCGCCGCCTGATCTGCTGGCTCTCCTCAAAGAATATGCGACGCCGCCCGGTGCCTACTTTGACGCCTTTCCCCTGCATCTATTGACCACCGACTCGCTTGCCCATCTGGCAGGACACACCGAGTCGGAGGCCGCTGTGCAGCGTTTCAGGCCAAACCTGCTGGTCGAGGCGACCGGGGTCGCCGCACTGACCGAAAACGGGTGGGTCGGCGCCCGTATCCGGATCGGAGAGGCCGTGCTGCGTGTCGATAGCCGTACCGTACGTTGCGGAATGACTATCCGCGCTCAGCCCTGGTGTGGTGTGACAGAACAGAAGGGGCTGATGCGCAGCCTGGTGGACCACTGTGAGCGTTGCCTGGGTGTCAATATCGTCGTCGAGCGGGCCGGTCGCATTTCGGTCGGTTGTCCGCTGACACTGTTGGAACCGGAATAGTCACTCCACCGCAGACTACGAAAGGATCATCCATGCCCAAGCAGCACATCAATCCCGATACCCTGATGAAGATGCCCAGTTACTCGCAAGTGGTCGTCGCCTCCGGCAGCCGAACGGTATACGTGGCCGGCCAAGGCGCTTTTGACAACCAGATGCGCCTCGTGGGTGAGGGGGATTATTACGCGCAGACCGTCAAGGCTTTCCAGAATCTCGTCACTGCGTTGGAAGCCGGCGGAGCGAAGCTTTCGGACGTTGTCAGTAGCGTGATGTACGTCAAGCACCTGACCCCGGAAGCCCTGGAACAATTCTCCCGCGCCACGAGCGTCGCATTGGGTGGCAAGGCTTTTCCGCCCAATGCTTCGACCATGGTTGGCGTGCAGGCCTTGGGGCATCCGGACATGCTCGTGGAAATCTCCGCAGTGGCGGTGATCGACTAACCCTGTCAAGGCTATCAGGGGGCTGCTGGCATTGGGCGAGGGACTCCTCGACTATCGGGGGGCGAGCCCCGGCTAATCCATCACCAGGCTCTCGCGCCCCAGATCATTCGTCGGGCGACAAAATGACGCAGCGGGGGCAGCAGATCCAGGGCCAGCAGACCGGCACCCCGCAGATGCTGGAGCAGGAAGTGGTCGTTGCTGAACAGGCGCACCAGACTGTCGGTGAAGCCGATGGTGCTGCCCCGATCCATCCGGCGCCGGGCGGCATAGGCGGCTAGCTGGCCGCTCTTTCCCGGATCGTCCGCGTCGCCCAGGCTGCGGGCCAGGTCGCGGATGTCGCGCAGGGCCAGGTTGAAGCCCTGGCCCGCCACCGGGTGCAGGGTCTGGGCGGCGTTGCCAAGCCAGACCTGGCGGGGCCCAACGATGGTCTTGCGATAGCGCAGGCCGAGGGGGAATACGTGGCGGGGGCTCGCTGCCGCAAAGCTCAGACGGCTGCCGAAATGGGCCTGGAGCCGTGCCAGGAAGGTGTCCTCGTCCAGGGCTGCCAGTTGCGTTGCCTGTTCCGGATCGCAGGTGTAGACCACCGCCAGATCCCGGCCGTCGTTGCCGGCCAGGGGCAGCAGGGCCAGGGGGCCGTCGGGGGTGAAGCGTTCCCAGGCCCTGCCACCGTGGGGCGTGGTTGCCGTGGCGGTGAAAATCAGCGCATGTTGTCCATAGTCCCGATGATTGGCTTCCGCCTGCGTGCCGATGGCACCTTCGGCGTAGGCCAGCAGGGCGGACTGGTGCAGTGTGGCACCGACGCGGAAGCTCACTTGCGGGTTATCCGCCCGGACATCCTCGATCCGGCTGTGCTCGTGGTAGGGGATGTTGGCCCTGGCGACGGCTTGGTCCAGGGCCGCGATCAGGCTGGCGGCGCTGAGCACATAGCCCAGGGCCGGCACGCCGATCTCCTCGGCCCGGATCAGGGTCCGCCCCAGGCCGCCGCGCTGGGAGATGTGGATGGTCCTGATGGGCGTCGACTCGATGGCCTCCCAGGCGCCCAGCCATTCCAGAGTCTGGCGGGAGCCGTGGGACAGGGCCAGGATGCGTTGGTCCGCCAGACCCGCACCCCGCGCACGGGCATCGAAAATCCCCGCCTGCTGGCCGTGACGATGCAGGGCCAGGGCCAGGGCCATGCCGGCGGGCCCTCCGCCCACCACGGCGATGCCGTTCTCTTCACTATTCACGGTGCTAGCCTTGGCGCCCTGACTGCATCAGGGCTTCGATCTCGGCGATGGTGACGGGCACGCCCCGGGTGATCAGTTCGCAGCCGGTTTCCGTGACCAGGGCGTCGTCCTCGATGCGCACGCCGATGTTCCAGTAGGCTTCAGGCACGTCTTCGGCGGGGCGGATGTAGCAGCCGGGCTCCACGGTCAGAACCATGCCGGGCGCGAGAATCTTCCAGTCGTCCCCTTCCTTGTATTCGCCCACATCATGCACGTCCAGGCCCAGCCAGTGGCTGGTGCGGTGCATGTAGAAGCGCTTGTAGCTTTCCTTTTCCAGCACTTCCTCCAGGGTGCCCGACAGCAGTCCCAGATCGAGCAGGCCCTGGGCCAGCATCTTTACGGCGGCATCATGGGGCTGGTGGAAGCGGGCGCCGGGGCGGATCACGGCAACGGCCGCTTCCTGGGCGTTCAGCACCAGTTGGTAGATATCCGCCTGGGGGCCGGAGTAGCGGCCGTTGGCGGGAAAGGTCCGGGTGATGTCGGCGGCGTAGCCGTCCAGTTCGCAGCCGGCGTCGATCAGGATCAGCTCACCGTTCTCTACCTGACGATCGTTGTTTACATAGTGCAGGACGCAGGCGTTGGCGCCGGCGGCGACGATGGAGCCATAGGCGGGAGACTGGCTGCCCCGGCAGCGGAATTCGTGCAGCAGCTCGGCCTCGATCTCGTATTCGTAACGGCCGGGAGCGCTGAGTTTCATGGCCCGGATGTGGGCGTCGGCGCTGATGGCGGTAGCCCGTCGCATCAGCGCGATTTCCTGGTCGTCCTTGATCAGGCGCATCTCGTCCAGCAGGGCGCGCACATCATGGATTGCCGTGGGCGCCCGCTTGCCGGACCGGCTCTGGGCCCGTACCCCGTTCAGGGCGGCGGTGATGCGGGCATCCCATTCGCTGTCGTGGCCCAGGGAGTACCAGAGCGCGGGTTGATCGGCCAGCAGTTCCGGCAGTTTCTTTTCCAGATCGGCGAAGGCATGGGCCTCGTCGAAGCCGAACTGTTCCCGGGCTCCCGCGGGGCCGTAACGGAAGCCATCCCAGATTTCCTTGTCCAGGTCCTTCTCTCGACAGAACAGCAGGCTGCGGGGTGTTTCCCCGGCGATCAGCACCAGCACCGCCTCCGGCTCGGGGAAGCCGGAGAGGTAATGGAAATAGCTGTCGGCCCGGTAGGGATAGTGGGCGTCCCGGTTGCGGATTTTTTCCGAGGCGGTTGGGATCAGGGCAATGCCCGCGCCCATGCGGGCTAGGAGCCGGTCGCGGCGGTTCTTGAAGGGGGTGATGTCCATGGAGGCAGCTTAGCAGTTCAGTTCACGATTCAGGTCGGCCAGGCGCCGGGGGGTGCCCACGTCTTCCCAGCGGCCGTCGTAACGCTGGCCGGAGACCCGTTGGTCGGCAATAGCCTGGCGCAGCAGGGGGGCCAGCTTCGCCGGCAGACCCGGCGCCAGGGACCCAAAAAGGCTGGGGCGGTAGAGGCCGATACCGGAAAAGGTGAGGCGAGGGGTATCAGGGGTGGCCGGAGCGAAGACGCGGCCGTCTGCCCCGAGGGCGAAGTCGCCGATCGGATGCTGGGGTGGGTTGGGCACCAGCAGCAGATGGGCTAGGTTCCCAGTGGCGAGGCCAGGCAGGGTGGCGAAATCGTAGTCGCACCAGATGTCGCCATTGACCACCAGGAAGCATTCATCGTCCTGGGTCAGCAAGGGCAGGGCCTGGGCGATGCCACCGGCTGTTTCCAGGGCGCCTGGCGGTTCCGGCGAGTAGGCGATGGACAGGCCGAAGGCCGCACCGTTGCCCAGGGCCTGTTCGATTTGTTTCCCCAGGTGGGCATGATTGATCACCACCTCCCGGAAACCCGCCGCCGCCAGTCGCTCCAGATGCCAGACGATCAGAGGCTTGCCGCCCACGGCGAGCAGGGGTTTGGGGGTGGCATCGGTCAATGGCCGCATTCTTTCGCCGCGGCCGGCGGCTAATATCATGGCTTTCATGGTGATGACGGGTGTGCGGTTTGCTGTCTGCGGCCATAGACCGATGCCACCCCTGCGGGGGAAATACAGGCCCCCCACCCTCCGGCTCCCGCCCCGGGGCGGGAGTGACGGGATTTGAGTCCGCGCTGGGCGCGGACTGGGGGATTAGTCCCCACTGCGGACACCGAGGGTTTTCTTGTCCATGGTCTGGCCCAGGACGGTGACCTTGCCTTCCAGTTGGTCCAGGAGTTTTCGCAGCGGGTTCAGTTCGTCGTAGCGCTCCACGGCCCGGCGCAGGTATTTGGCCACCAGGGGCATGTCCTTCAGGTAGCCGTCCTTGCCGTCCCGGTGGCAGAGGCGGGCGAAGATGCCCAGGACCTTGAGGTGGCGCTGCACGCCCATCCATTCGTAGTCCCGGTGGAACTCGGCGAAATCGGGGCGCACCGGCAGGCCGGCTTTTTTCGCCCGTTCCCAGTAGCGCACCAGCCAGTCCAGGGCGACTTCCTCGTCCCAGTCCACATAGGCATCCTTCAGCAGGGACACCAGGTCGTAGCTGATGGGGCCATGGACGGCGTCCTGGAAGTCGATGATGCCGGGGTTGGCCGCGCCCTCCATCAGCATCAGGTTGCGCGAGTGGTAGTCCCGATGGACGAAGACACGGGGCTCGGCCAGGTTGACGGCGAGGATCTGCTCGAACACTTTGCTCAGGGCCTGGCGTTGGCTGTCGTCCAGGGTCAGGTTCAGGTGGCGGCCGATATACCAGTCGGGGAACAGGTCCAGTTCCCGTTGCAGCAGTGCCCGGTCGTAGTCGGGCAGGCAACCGGGCCGGCTGGCGGCCTGGATTTTGATCAGGGCGTCGATGGCATCCAGGTAGTCGCCGGGTATGGCGGCCACCCGCTCGGGAGTGAGGGCCGCCAGATAGGTGGTGTTGCCCAGGTCCGAGAGCAGCAGGAACCCCTGGTCCAGGTTCGTGGCCAGCACGTCGGGAACATGGACGCCGGCCTCGTGGAACAGTTGCTGTACCTTCAGCCAGGGACCTACGTCCTCGTGGCTGGGGGGCGCGTCCATGACAATCAGGCTGTCGCCGCCGGCCCGGCTGGCGCGGAAATAGCGGCGGAAACTGGCGTCCGCTGATGCCGGGGCCAGGGTGAAGGAAGTGCCCGGCCAGAGGCCGGACAACCAGGTTTCGATGCGTTGGAGCCGCTCCATGGGGGATGCCGAAGGCTGAGTCAACGTGGAAAAGTCGCGCCGGAGCCGAGTGCAATCATCGAGCGCAGCGAGCCGATGGGTAGCCCCGCCCCGGGGCGGGGATGGGAGTGGGGGGCGTTCAATTTGCCTTTGCGCATTTTCATCCTCGGGGGTGGTCCTGGCGACCATGTGCGTTAGAATCGGCCGATTCTAACATTCGACCGAAACGGCCCCAGTGGCGGCCGTTTCCGGCATCAAGACGACGGCATGCCTCGTTTCCAGCGCAGAAAACTCGGTCTATTCATATGGTTCGCCCTCGCGGGCGGTGCCCATGCAGGCGAGAGCCTGCCCCCCCTGCGGGTCGATCCCGCCCTGCTCGGTGCTCCACCGTTACGGACGCCGACGGCTTCAGTACCCGCCCCGGTTGGGGCCGCTCCGGCCGTCAGCGTGATGCCGGTCCCGCCCCAGCCCGTACCCATTCCCGTCGTGGCGCCTCGGCCGGTCGTGGCACCGCCCCAGGCTGTGCCTACCGAGGCTCCTGCCCCAGGCGTGGTCCATGTGGAGGCGGAACGCATCGAGGGCAAGAGTGGGGTGGAGACCGTGGCCGACGGTGGGGTGGTGCTGAAGAAGGGCGGAAATGTCCTGATGGCCGACCACCTGATCTATCGGGAGGCGGAAGACGAGGTGGATGCGACGGGCAATGTCCATCTGCGGCGGGATACGGATGCGATGACCGGTCCTCACCTGAAAATGCAGTTGGAGCAGAGCCTGGGTTTTTTTGAAACCCCTCTCTATGCCATCAATCGCCCGCCGTTGCAAAAGCCCGGCCAGCCACCTCGGGAAGCTATCAGCGGTCAGGGCAAGGCGGCCCGCCTCGACTTCGAGGGGGAGGATCGCTACCGCTTCAGTGATGTCACCTACAGCACCTGCAAGGCCGAGGTGGACAATCAGGACTGGTATGCCAAGGCCAAGAGCCTGTCCCTGGATTATCAGAAGGAGGAGGGCGACGCCGACAAAGTGACCGTAGTGTTCAAGGGCATCCCCATCCTCTATTCCCCCTGGCTCTCCTTTTCCCTCAACAACGAACGCAAGTCCGGTTTTCTGGTGCCCACCATTGGCGGTACCAGCCAGAGCGGCATGGAAGCCACCATCCCCTATTACTGGAACATTGCGCCCAACATGGACGCCACCCTCTCGCCACGCCTGCTGAGCAAGCGTGGCCTCCAGGCGGTCGGCCAGTTCCGTTACCTGGGCCAGGGTTATCAGGGCGAGGTTGCCGGGGAATTCCTGCCCCAGGATCGGGTGTTCAATGGTGACCGCAGCGCCTTTTCCATGCTGCATCAGCAGGATTTCGGTCGGGGCTTCGGCGGCAGTCTGAACCTGAACCGGGTCTCCGACGACACCTACTTCACGGACCTGTCCACCCGCCTGTCCAATATTGCCCAGACCAACCTGCTGCGGGAAGGCCGCCTGTTCTACAACGGCGGCTGGTGGTCCACCCAGATGATGGCCCAGCGCTACCAGGTGCTGCAGGACCCGTCCCAGCCTCCGGCAGGCATTCCCTATGATCGTCTGCCCCAGGTGACCCTGTCGGCGGTTCGGCCCGACCTGCCGGCTGGCATGGTCCTGAATCTGAACGGGGAGTTCGTCAAGTTCAGCCATCCGGACCAGACCCTGGCCCAGGGGCGTCGCACCACCGTCTACCCCCAGTTTTCCCTGCCCTTGCAGACCGCGGCTTTCTACCTCACCCCCAAGATTGGCCTCCATGCCACCCGCTACGATCTGGAGCGGCAGGTGCCGGGCCTGGACACCAGCCTGGCCCGCAATGTGCCGATTGTCAGCGTCGATAGCGGAATCACCTTCGAACGGGACATGCAGCTTTTCGGTCGCAACCTGCTCAACACTCTGGAGCCCCGGCTTTATTACCTGAAGGTGCCTTACCGGGATCAGCGCCAGCTTCCTCTCTTCGATACCGGGCTGGTGGACTTCAATTTTGCTCAGATATTTTCCGAAAACATCTATTCCGGCGGCGATCGCCTGGCGGATGCCAATCAGCTCACGGCTGCCGTTACCAGCCGGGTGATCGATCCGGTGACCGGCAGCGAACTGGTGCGGGTGGCTTTGGGTCAGCGCTATTATTTTTCCGACCAGAATGTCACCCTGCCTGGCATGGCACCCCGCACCGGCCACATGGCGGACTACCTGGCTGGCATGACCGCCAGTCTGGGCCAGGGTTTTTCCCTGGACAGCGCGCTCCAGTACAACCCCCGGGACAAGCAGATGGAGCGCTTCAACTTCTCCGGCCGCTATCAGCCCGAGACCGGCAAGCTGATCAATGCCGGCTACCGCTACACCCGGGAGCTGCTGCGGCAGATCGACCTTTCCGGGCAGTGGCCGGTGATGAATGGCTGGTCGGCGGTGGGGCGCTACAACTACTCCTTCAAGGAGAAGCGCGCCATCGAGAGCATCGCTGGCCTGGAATACAACTCCGGTTGCTGGAGCACCCGTCTGGTGGTGCATCGCCTGGCCACGGCCGTGGGCCGCACCTCCAGCGCCTTTTTCGTCCAGTTGGAGCTGAACGGGTTCTCTCGTCTTGGCTCCAATCCTCTCGATATGCTGAAGCGTAATGTCCCCGGCTATGGCCGCTGGATAGAACCCGCCGCCGATCCGGTATTCGGCGCCCAGTGATCCCTCCCTTTCAGGTGAGACGTCCCATGAAACGTGTACTGCCGCTGTTGCTTATTTTCGTTGCCCTTTCCATTCAGGCCCAGCCCAAGCCGCCCAAGGCAGTGGAGGTGGATCGTCTGGTGGCGGTGGTCAATGACGAGGCCATTACTTTATCGGAGCTGCGTACTCGCCTGGCGACGGTGGAGCGTCAGTTGCGGGCACGCAATACGCCCATGCCTCCCATGGAGGTGCTTGAGCGCCAGTTGCTGGAGCGGATGATCGTGGATCGGGTCCAGATGCAAATGGCCAGGGATGGCGGCATGGAAGTTTCCGACCCGGAACTGGATGCGACCCTGCGCCGGATTGCCGAGGGTAACCGTCTTTCGGTGCCGGACTTCCGGGCTGCCCTGGAGAAGGATGGCATCAGCTGGTCCGCCTTCCGGGAGGAAATCCGTCAGGAGGTCATGCTTTCCCGGCTGCGGGACCGGGAGGTGGATAGCCGGGTCACGGTTTCCGATGGCGAGGTGGATAACTATCTGTCCAACGCTGTCAATGCCGGCGAGGCCGGGGTCATGGTGGATCTGGCCCACATCGTGATCCGGGTGCCGGAACAGGCCAGTCCCGAGCAACTGATGAAACTGCGTACCAAGGCAGAGCAGGCTCGAGCCCAGCTCAACCGGGGCGAGGATTTTGCCAAGGTGGCAGCAGCCAACTCCGATGCGCCGGATGCCATGAGCGGCGGCCAGGTGGGGCAGCGCAGCCTGGATCGGCTACCGGCCCTATACGCGGAGGCCCTGCAAAAGATGCAGCCGGGGGAGGTCAGCACCGTACTGCGCAGCCCCGCCGGTTTTCACATCATCAAGTTGTTGAACCGGGCGGGCGGACTTCAATCCATGCCGGCTATCCGCCAGACCCGGGCGCGGCACATCCTGATCAAGGTGAATGAACTGGTGTCGGAGGTCGAGGCCAAGCGCAAGCTGGAGACCGTCAAGGAGCGACTGGGTCATGGTGGCGACTTTGCCGAGCTGGCCAAGCTCTATTCCAACGACCTGTCCGCCGCCAAGGGAGGCGACCTGGGCTGGCTCAATCAGGGGGATACCGTGCCCGAGTTCGAGCGGGCCATGGACAGCCTGGCCATCGGTCAGGTCAGTGATCTGGTGCAGTCGCCCTTTGGCTGGCACCTGATCCAGGTTCAGGAGCGGCGCGTCGACGAGGGCTCGGCAGAGCGCAAGCGCCTGCTGGCGCGCCAGGCCCTGCGCGAGCGCAAGGCCGAGGAGGCCTATCAGGACTGGGTGCGCCAGTTGCGGGACCGGGCCTACGTCGAGTATCGCCTGGAGGACAAGTGAGCGGCGCCGAGCGCCGGCCCGTGATCGCGGTTACCAGCGGTGAACCGGCGGGCATAGGCCCGGACATCTGCCTGGCCCTGGTTGGCGACGACTGGCCGGTGCGGGTGGTGGTGCTGGGAGACCGGGGTCTGATCGAGAGCAGGGCGCGGCAACTGGGGCGCTCCACCGAGGGATTGGACATTATTCATGTGCCCCTGCGGGCGCCCTGTACCCCGGGTCGATTGGCCCCGGCCAACGCCCCCTATGTGCTGGATATCCTGGACCGGGCCCTGGCTGGCTGCCAGTCCAATGAGTTCGCCGCCATGGTCACCGCCCCGGTGCATAAGGGCGTGATCAACGATGCCGGCATTCCCTTCACCGGCCACACCGAGTACCTGGCCGAGAAGACCGGCACCCCCCGGGTGGTGATGATGCTGGCCGGGGGCGGCCTGCGGGTGGCCCTGGCCACCACCCACCTGGCCCTGAAGGACGTGCCCGCCGCCATCACCCGGGAAGAGCTGGCCACGACGCTGCGCATCGTCGATGCCGACCTGCGCGTCAAATTCGGTATTCCCCGGCCCCGCATCCTGGTGGCCGGGCTCAATCCCCATGCCGGCGAAGGTGGTCATCTGGGGCGGGAGGAGATCGACACCATCGCCCCGGTGATCGAGGCCCTGCGGGCCGAAGGCCTGGACCTGGTGGGTCCCCTGCCGGCGGACACCCTGTTCACCCGCCGGGTGCTGGAGGGCTCCCATGCCCAGGTGGCCATGTACCACGACCAGGGTCTGGCGGTGCTCAAGTACGTGGCCTTCGCGGATGGCGTAAACATCACCCTGGGCCTGCCGGTGCTGCGCACCTCCGTGGACCACGGCACCGCCCTGGACCTGGCGGGCACGGGCAAGGCCGATCCCGGCAGCCTCTTCGCCGCGGTGGGCATGGCTGCCGAGATCGTGGCGCGAGGATGAGGGCAGCTTGCAACATTCCCTGCCGGCAAGGCAGGGCAATTAAGTCACCTCCCCCTCATGGAAGGGGAGGCCGGGAGAGGATGACCACGAATTATCAAATATGTTGTCACGCGACGGGGAAGCCGTCGTGAGACAACATATCCCACGTAAACGCTTCGGTCAGAATTTCCTCAATTCGCCCGGCGTGATCCGCAAGATCGTCGCCGCCATCGCGCCCCGGCCGGGGGACCTGATGGTGGAGATTGGCCCCGGTCTGGCGGCCATGACCGAGCCTCTGCTGGAGGCTCTGGGCCATCTGCACGTGGTGGAAATCGACCGGGACCTGATTGCCGGCCTGCGGCAACGCTTCACACCGGAGCAACTTACCATCCACGAGGGGGATGCCCTGGTCTTCGATTTTGGCGCCATGGGCGCCGACTTGCGCGTGGTGGGCAACCTGCCCTACAACATTTCCACGCCACTGCTGTTTCATCTCGCCACTTTTGCCGATCAGGTGCGGGACATGCACTTCATGCTGCAAAAGGAAGTGGTGGACCGCATGGTGGCCGAGCCCGGTGGCGGCGAGTTCGGACGGCTTTCGGTGATGCTGCAATACCGCTTCCACATGGAGCGGCTGTTCATCGTTCCTCCCGGGGCCTTTACTCCGGCACCCAAAGTGGACTCGGCCATCGTGCGCCTGATACCCAAGGCTGCTGGAGAGCTGGAACCCTGCGACGGCGAGGTTTTCGCCAGGGTAGTCACGGCGGCCTTCTCCCAACGTCGCAAGATGTTGCGCAACACCCTGCGCGAACTGATCGACGAGGCAGCCCTGGTGGCCCTGGGCATCGCCCCCACTGCCCGGGCCGAAACCCTGGGGGTCAGTGATTACGTGCGCATCACCCGGGCACTGTCTGCGGACTGATCGCAGCGCGGACCTGGGGGCGTCCCGAGGCTTTCGTCGGGTAGAATCACGGCCTTTGCCGTTGGCAACGAGCGTATCCGCCATGAAATACACCATCGACGACGTCCGTATCAAGGAAATCAAGGAACTCTCCCCTCCCGCCCACATCCTGCGGGAGTTTCCGGAAACCGAACTGGCCGCCGCCACCACCTTTGCCGGCCGCCAGGCCATCCATCGGGTGCTCCACGGCGGCGACGACCGGCTGCTGGTGATCATCGGCCCCTGCTCCATTCACGATCCGGTCGCGGCCATGGAATATGCCCGCCGCCTCAAGGCCGAGCGGGACCGCCATGCTGCCGATCTGGAAGTGGTGATGCGGGTGTATTTCGAGAAGCCCCGCACTACCGTGGGCTGGAAGGGGCTGATCAACGACCCCCACATGGACAACAGCTTCAAGATCAACGAAGGTCTGCGCCTGGCCCGCAAGCTGTTGTGGGACATCAATGAACTGGGTCTGCCGGCGGCCACCGAGTTCCTCGACGTGATCACGCCCCAATACACGGCGGACCTGATCGCCTGGGGCGCCATCGGCGCCCGCACCACCGAATCCCAGATCCACCGAGAACTGGCTTCCGGCCTGTCCTGTCCGGTGGGCTTCAAGAATGGCACCGACGGCAACCTGCGCATCGCCGTGGATGCCATCAAGGCCGCCGCCAGCCCCCACCATTTCCTCTCCGTGACCAAGGCCGGCCATTCGGCCATTGTCTCCACCGCAGGCAACGAGGACTGTCATGTGATCCTGCGCGGTGGCAAGACGGCCAACTACGACGCCGCCAGCGTCGAGGCGGCCTGCCAGGAATTGGGCAAGGCCGGCCTGGCCGCCCGGGTGATGATCGACTTCTCCCACGCCAACAGCAACAAGCAGTTCAAGCGCCAGATGGACGTGGCTAGGGATGTGGCCGGCCAGATGGCGGGTGGCGACGACCGCATCTTCGGCGTGATGGTCGAATCCCATCTCAAGGAAGGCCGCCAGGACCTGATGCCCGGCAAGCCCCTGGAATACGGCCAGAGCGTCACCGATGCCTGCATCGGCTGGGAAGACAGCGCGGCGGTCCTGGATATCCTGGCCGAAGCCGTGCGCAAGCGGCGCGTGGCTCTGGAAGACAAGTAGGCCAATGCAGTGTCGGCGGGCGTCATGAGTATCGGCGCGCCCGCTCGCCGCCGGGCCGTCCCAAGGCAGGTAATCCTTTCTTATGGAGCGGGCGCAGCCCGCGAACCCCAGTCACCCCCTTCCCTGGGAAGGGGGTTGGGGGGATGGTTCAAATGAATCCGCGCCGTCTTTTCTTTTGGCTGCTGGCCCCCCTGCTGGTTTTTCGCCTCTGGCTCGCCGGAGCCCTGCCCATCACGGCCGACGAGGCCTATTTCATCTGGTGGGGCAAGATTCCCGACTGGGGTTTCTATGATCATCCGCCCATGGTGGGATGGTGGCTGGCGGCCCAGTTGCTGCTCGGTGACGGAGCGGCCTGGCTGCGTCTGAGTTCGGTGCTGCAACCCCTGGTCCTGGCCGGGGCCGTGGCCTGGTTCGTGCCGCGCATCTGGTCCGGCACCGAGGACTGGCGGCGCTGGTCCGCTGCCCTGCTGGTGCTCCTGGCGCCCACCAGCGTCTGGAATGTGCTGATCACCACCGACACGCCCCTGGCCTACGGTTCCGTGCTGTCGGGGCTGGCCTGGCTGAGGGCGCGGCGGGACGGCCACCTGGGCTGGTATCTGGCCAGCGGCCTGTTTCTCGCCCTGGCCGTGCTGTCCAAGTATTTCGTCGCCTTTCTGGGTTTCGCCTATCTGGTGGATGTGCTGCGCCGGCCGGACAGGCGCGGCCTGACCGGCCTGGCCATCGTCTATGGCTGCTGCCTGCCGGCCCTGGGGCTGATGGCCTGGTGGAACATGGAGCACTGCTGGCCCAACTACATGTTCAACTTCGTCAATCGCCATGGCAAGGCGGCGCTGTCCTGGAAGACGCCCCTGCTCTATGGTCTGACCCTGATCTATCTGCTGACGCCGCCCCTGCTCTGGCAACTGCTGCGGCGACCGACGGCCTGGTGCCGGCCGGAACTGACCAGTCTGGCCGTTCTGGCCTGGGTCCCCCTGGCGCTGTTCGGCCTGCTGTCCCTGAAAAAGACCGTGGGCCTGCATTGGATGCTGTCCTTCCTGCCCTTCGCCTTACTGCTGGCGGCCTTGGGTCTGGAGGCCCGGCTGCTGGCCCGGCTGCGGATTTTCTTCCTGGGCTTTGCGGCCCTTCACATCGTATTGCTGGCGGGCGCCAGCCTGACGTCCCTGGAAAGCTGGCAGCGGGCCAAGTGGTATGAGAGCGCGGTGCTGGCCTTCGAGGCGGAGACCATCGCCGCCCGGCTGAAACCCTACGCGGCGGATTACGTCTTCGCCAGCGACGGCTATGCCGATGCGGTGACCCTGGGCTACAACGCCCGGCGCTATTTCCTGGTCTTCGGCGAAGCTTCCAGTCACGCCCGCCACGATGACATCCTCACCGACTTCAGGGTGCTGGACGGGAAGAACATCCTGATCCTCCAGAAGGATGCGCCGGTGGCCGAGGAGTACGCGCCCTACTTCCGCGAGTTGCGGACGGAAACCTTCAGCTTGCATGGTGTGACTTTCCATCAGATCATGGGCCGGGGCTTCGACTATGCCCGCTATCGGGACCGGGTGCTGGCGACGGCGCGGGACAAGTACTACCAGATTCCGTCCTGGCTGCCCCAAGGTGCCTGCTATTTCTGTGACCGCTACTGGCCGGGGAAAACATGTCCGCACTGATGCCACCGCTGATTGCCCTGCTGCGTCCCCATCAATGGATCAAGAACGGCTTCGTGCTGGTGGGCCTGCTCTTCGGCCATGCCTGGCAAGACCCCATCCGCCTGCAACAGGGGTTGTGGGCTTTCGTCGCCTTCTGCCTGCTGTCTTCCACGGTCTATGTGTTCAACGACCTGCAGGACCGGGAGCAGGACCGGCTGCATCCCCAGAAGCGTCGGCGGCCCCTGGCCTGCGGCACGGTGAGCGTCAGCGCCGCCCTGCTGTTGCTGGCGGTCTGCCTGGTCGCCGGCCTGGCCCTGGCCTTCACTCTTGCGGGGCAGGCGCCCTGGATCTTCGTGGCCTATCTGTTGCTCAACGGGGGCTACAGCATGGGTCTGAAGCACGTGGTGCTGCTGGATGTGTTCCTGATCGCCGCCGGCTTCATGCTGCGCCTTCTGGCCGGCACTCTGGGCCTGGACATCGCGCCCTCCCAGTGGCTGCTGCTGTGCGGTCTGATGCTGACCCTGTTCCTCGGTTTCGCCAAGCGCCGGGCGGAACTGGTGGCCCTCTCCGGCGGTTCCGGAGGCCACCGGCGGGTGCTGGAGCACTATTCCGAAGGAATGCTGGACCAGTTCATCACCATCACCGCCGCCTGCACGGTGGTCACCTACAGCCTCTATACGGTCAGCGCGGAGACCGTGGCCCTCCATGGCAGCAGCCGTCTGATGCTGACCGTGCCCTTTGTGCTCTACGGCATGCTGCGCTATCTGTTCCTGCTGCATCGGCGCCAGGGGGGCGGTGATGTAGCGGTGGAACTGCTCACTGACGTGCACCTGCTGCTGGCGGTATTGGGCTGGCTGGGCACTGTGTTGGCGGTGATGACTGGCCGGCTGTAGCGGCCCTGGATTCTAGAGGCCGGCGTTCTTGCCCTTCTGCCAGAGCACGTCGCCGCCGCCAGCGCTCTTGTTGAGCCAGCGGGCCAGGACGAAGAGCAGGTCCGAGAGCCGGTTCAGGTAGCGCCGCGCCGTGTCGGACACGGCCTCTGTGGACGCCAGGGTCACCAGCTTGCGTTCCGCACGGCGGCACACGGCACGGGCCAGGTGTACCTGGGCCGCCACCCGGGTACCACCGGGCAGGATGAATTCCTTCAGAGGCTGCAATTCACCGTTGTAGCGATCAATCGCCTGCTCCAGCCGGCCCGGCTGGCTCGCGGCGAGAAAGTTGGCGCCCGGCACGGAGAGTTCCCCCCCCAGGTCGAAGAGATCGTGCTGAATGCCGATAAGGAGTTCCCTCACCTCGTCGGACATGGCCTCGCACAAGACAATACCCAAGAGGGAGTTGAGTTCATCCACATCTCCCATGGCGGCGACGCGGGCCGAGTCCTTGCCGGTACGGGAGCCGTCGCCCAGGCCCGTGGTGCCGGCGTCACCGGTGCGCGTATAGATTTTCGAAAGTCGATGTCCCATGGTCAGATTATCCCGTAAAACGGCATCGTTCAGGAGGCATGGCCGGCTATCATAGGCCACCATGACATCTCATACGATGCCCCGCAACCGGGAAGTGAATCTTCTGCCCTGCGTGTTCTGCGTCGCCTTGACGGCACGGATGGCGGCCTGCGAGCTGGCGACCACAGTGGTCGAGGGTTCCGGCACGGCGTGCTCCTCGCCCCTGGCACGGGCTGCCTGCGCCAGCCTCTACGGCCTGTTGCAAGAGAGGGCGTCCTTCGCCCTGAAGCTCAGGCCTGGCCGGCCGGGTCCCCTGGCATGGTCCCGGGCCTTGCAGGTGCAGTGCGGTGGTCTGTTGTTCCTGAAGGAGACCCTCGATCCGCAGACCCAGGCACCCGACATCCATCGCCTGGTCTATCTGGCCCAGCAACATCCGGGCGGAGCGGACGAGTTGCCCGCCGCGCCCATGATCAGGCGCATGACAACCTGGCGGAATAGCTCCATTGAGCGATAATTCGTCCTCCGGGTACCGGATGGAGTAATTCAATGGATTGCCCGAGGGGCTTGCCTTCCCGGGAGTTAGGACTCTCATGTCGAGTGATGAACAAGCGTTGATGGACCTGGTGGCTCGTGGCGTAAAACTTCCACCCCAGCCCCAGGTGCTGGTGCAACTTGAGGACAATCTTTCCAGGGGCGATCCTGATGTGCGCACTTTGGCACGCACGATCGCGCAGGATCCGGGGCTCACGGCCATGCTGTTCAAGGCCGCTCGCTCGCCCCTGTTCAATCCTCGCAACCGAAACCTGGACAGGCTTGACCAAGTGCTGATGGTGATAGGCAGCAAGCAGTGTCTGAATCTGGCGCGGGCCTTTTCCCTGGCGACCTCGATTCCCGGCGCCCATCGTCATGGCATGGAGGTCTTCTGGGTACGTGCACGCGAACTGGCTCGGTTGGCGGCGCTGATTGCCGACGACCGAATAACGGTATGCAATGTCTTTCCTGATCAGGCATACCTGGCAGGGGTATTTTATGAATGTGGCGTACCGCTGCTGATGCAGCGCTTCCCCGACTATTGTCAGGGCCTGACCATGAATACCGTGAATTCCTGGCCCAGTCTGCAGGAGGAGGACCAGCGTTTCAACGTGGACCACGTTACCATCGGCTATCTGGTGGCGCGGCACTGGAAGCTGCCGGACTTCATTGCTCAGGCCATACGTTGCCATCGAGAAATTCCGCATGCGGATATGGGCGCCACTCGCAGTCTTGTGGCCATCCTGCAACTGGCGGTTCATTTCTTTTTCCGCGTTAACCGGATCGACGATGCCCATTGGCCCATCCTGGCAGACGAGGTGTTGGGGGAGCTTTGCATCCTCCCAGAGGAGTTGGAGGATTTCTTCGATCGCATCAGCGACCGCTTCGACGCCGAGAGCTGAGGCGGTGACCGTGCTAGGATTCACGGAGGAGGAATGTCCATGGTTGATGAACTCGCGCCAGACGACGCTACGGAGCGCCGCCGCGACTCCCAGTTGCGGGGGATTTTCGTCGAGGCCTACGATGTCTTGGAGCCTTTCTTCGATCCGGCCAACAACTGGGCCGGTCACAGCCATGAGCACCTGGCCTTCCGTGCCCTGCACGAACGCTTCCCCTCCCTCTCCCAGGAACAGGTCTTCGTCATTGTCACTGCGGCCAAGCGGGTGTTTTCCTCTGGCGGCGCACCCTCTTCCTGACTCATGGCACTGACTGTCGAGGTTTGTTCCGCGCAGCATATCGGCGACCGTGAGGAGCAGCAGGACCGGGTTGCGATCTTTCCCCATGCCGATTACAAGGGCGCCCTGATGGCCGTGCTGGCCGACGGCATGGGCGGCTTGAGCGGAGGTGCCATCGCCGCGGAGCAGGTGATTCATTGCGCGCGTCATAGCTTCGAGTGTTTCGGACCCGGCGCCGATACTCGCGAGATGCTGGCGGCGGCGATCAACGACGCTCACGAGGGCATACGCCTGACCGCCCTGTCCAGCGAAAAGGAGCCTCACAGCACCGCCTGTGTCCTGGTGATGCAGCCGGGACGGATGGACTGGGCCCATTGCGGCGATTCCCGCATCTACCATTTCCGCCAGGGAGAAATGGTGGCTCGCAGCATTGATCACTCCATGGTGATGCGCAAGATGGTGTTGCCCGGCTATCTCACCGAGGAGCAGGCGGAGAAGCATCCCAACAAGAATCTGCTGATTTCCTGCCTGGGGGACGAGGCCCGCCCGGAAATCGATTTCGGGGAGGCATCTCCCCTGGTGGCGGGCGATTGTTTCCTGTTGTGTTCCGACGGCATCTGGGCCTATTTCAAGAACGAGGAGTTGGGCGAAGTGTTGTCCACCCTGGCGCCCCGCCAGGCGGCGGAGGCCCTGATCGAGCGCGCACGAGCCCGGGCCGGCGGCCGGGGCGACAATTGTTCCCTGGCCATTGTCCGGATCAAGGAAGTGGAAGCGGAGAAGAAGAAGTTCGCCACCCTGCTGGGACGGCAGCGCGCCACCTAACGCGCATGGGAGAACGAGCTTTCCCGCCGGGCAGTCCTGACCGGAGGAAATCCCTGCGGGACAAGGGAAAGCGGCACGCGGCGCCAGCCGCAAGCTCTCGGTGCTCAACTCTCTCAAACAGCCGAGCGTAGCGAGCCGTATCGAACCCCCTGGAGGGGGCGAAGGGGGCGAGCCTTAACCCAGCCAGCGCCGTCGCCAGAAGGTCAGCCCCAGGGTCGTGGCGATGAAAGCCATCATACCCAGGGCCACAAGGAAACCCTCCGGGTTGTCCAGCAAGGGCATGGTGCGGAAATTCATGCCGAAGATCCCCGATATCAGGGTGGCGGGCATGAAGATGACGGCCACCACCGTGAGGGCGCGCACCTCCTGGTTGAGTCGGTTGCTGACACTGGACAGATAGAGATCCAGCATGCCGGCGAGCAGATCGCGGATCGCCTCCAGGGATTCGATCACATGCACCGTGTGGTCGTAGATGTCCCGAAGATAGGGCTGGGTGGCGGGTTGAAAGAAAGGGCCGCCAGACCGGATCAACTGGTTGACCACCTCCCGCAGGGGCCACACGGCCCGCCGCAGGATCAGGGTATCCCGCTTCAACTGATGCAGGGTCTGGAGCATGGCGGGACTGACATTGCCCATCAGCTCGTCTTCCAGGGCTTCGGTGCGATCGGCGATTTGTTCCAGCACCGTGAAGTGGCGGTCCACCAGAATGTCGAGCAGGGCATAGGCCAGGTAATCGGCGCCTAGCTTGCGAATCTGCCCGCCGTTCTGGCGCAGGCGTTCCCGCACCGGGTCGAAATTGCCCGTGGGGCGTTCCTGGAAACTGAGGACAAAGCCCTGGCCGATGATAAGGCTCACCTGCTCTGAACTGACGCTGAGATGCTCGCTGTCGTAGGTGAAAAAACAGGCCACCAGGTAGAGGTAGTCGCCATAGTCATCCACCTTGGGGCGCTGGTCGGTGTTGAGAATGTCCTCCAGTACCAGGGGGTGAAGATTGAAACGGCGGCCGATTTCGGTCAGGACCTCGGGCTCGTGCAGACCATAGACATTGAGCCACAGTACCGGTTGGCTGGGCCTGTGGTCGCGGGAATCGTGCACGGAAGCAAATCTGTGTTCCGTCAGCTTCTCCGGGCCATATTCGACCAGGGTCACATAGGGCTGTTCGGTCTTGCGTTCGCCGACATGGATGAGTGCACCCGGCGGCAGGCCGGTTTTGAGAGACCGTGGTTTCCTCTTGGTCATGGGAACTTGCTCCAGAGATGCCTGAATCGGAAAGTTTGGCAACTTTTGGGTATGATCCCAGAGTTGTCCGGTGAGCGGATTACAGCCATTATGCCTATAACAACCCGTACGGGAGTGTGTTTGATGTCCCTGATAATTGGAGTGCCAAGAGAGGTCTTCGCGGGCGAGAAGCGTGTCGCCACCGTTCCCGAAGTTGTCGAGAAACTGATCAAGCTGGGGTTTGCAGTCGCAGTGGAATCCGGTGCCGGGGATGCTGCGAATTTCGACGACGATAGTTATCGTGCTGTCGGCGCCCAGATCATTACCGGCGCCGCCGAGCTTTGGGCGAAGTCCGACATCGTGTTCAAGGTGCGTGGCCCGAATGCAGACGAAGTCGGCCTGATGCGCGAAGGCGGTACCCTGGTGAGCTTCATCTGGCCAGCGCAGAACCCGGAACTCATGAATCAACTGGCAGCCAAGAAGGCCACCGTGCTGGCCATCGACTCGCTGCCGCGCCAACTGAGCCGCGCACAGAAGATGGACGCGTTGACCTCCATGGCCGGCATCGCCGGCTACCGTGCGGTCATCGAGGCCGCCAATGCCTTCGGCCGTTTCTTCAATGGCCAGATCACGGCCGCCGGCAAGGTTCCGCCGGCCAAGATATTCATCGCAGGCGCAGGCGTGGCCGGCCTGGCGGCGATCGGCACCGCCGCCGGCCTGGGCGCCATCGTGCGCGCCAACGATACCCGCGCCGAAGTGGCTGATCAGGTCGTGTCCCTGGGCGGCGAATTCGTCAAGGTCGATTATGAGGAAGAAGGTTCCGGCGGCGGCGGCTACGCCAAGGTGATGAGCGAGGGCTTCCAGCAGGCCCAGCGTGAGATGTATGCCAAGCAGGCCAAGGAGGTGGACATCATCATCACCACCGCGCTGATCCCCGGCAAGCCGGCGCCCAAGCTCATCACCGCCGAGATGGTGAAGAGCATGAAGCCGGGCAGCGTCATCGTCGACATGGCGGCCGAGCAGGGCGGCAACTGCGAGTTGACCGAACCCGGCCAGGTGGTGGTGAAGCATGGCGTGACCATCGTCGGCTACACCGATCTGGTCAGCCGCATGGCCCGGCAGTCCAGCACCCTCTACGCCACCAATCTGTTCCGCCTGGCCGAGGAACTGTGCAAGACCAAGGATGGCGTCATCAACGTCAATATGGACGATGATGCCATCCGCGGCCTCACGGTCGTCAAGGAAGGCAACATCACCTGGCCGCCGCCTGCGCCCAAGTTGGCGGCGGCTCCTGCCGCCAAGCCGGCTGCCATGCCAGTGGCGGCACCCGCCAAGAAGGGCCATGGTCACCGTGATCACACACCGATGGCGGCCGGCAAGCTTGCCATCATGTTCAGTGTGGCCTCTGCCCTGTTCTGGTTCATCGGCGCCAACGCACCAGAGGCTTTCCTGGGGCATTTCACCGTTTTTGTGCTGGCCTGCTTCGTGGGTTACATGGTGGTGTGGAACGTCACGCCAGCCCTGCACACGCCCTTGATGAGCGTGACCAACGCCATCAGCAGCATCATCGCGATTGGTGCCCTGGTCCAGATCGCGCCACCCTTGCTGGGAAACGCGGGTGCCGGCCGGCCGGATGAGCTGATTCGCTGGCTGGCCTTTGCCGGCATCGCGCTGACAGCAATCAATATGTTCGGCGGCTTCGCCGTGACCCGCCGCATGCTGGCGATGTTCCGCAAATAAGAAGGAAGACGACCCATGTCTGTAAGCCTTACAACTGTCGCCTATATCGGTGCGACCATTCTTTTCATTCTCAGCCTGGGAGGTCTCTCCCATCCGGAGACCTCCCGGCGCGGCAACCTTTACGGCATGATCGGCATGGCCATCGCCGTGCTGGCCACGGTCTTCGGACCACGGGTCGACGCGGCAGGCATTCCCTGGATTGTCGGTGCCATGGTGGTGGGCGGCAGCATAGGCCTCTATGCGGCCCGTGTGGTGCAGATGACCCAGATGCCGGAACTGGTCGCCCTGATGCACAGCCTGGTGGGCCTGGCCGCCTGTCTGGTGGGCTTCGCCAGCTACATCGATACATCCACCATCCTGGTCGGCGCCGAGAAATCCATTCATGAAATCGAGATTTACATCGGCATCCTGATCGGCGCGGTGACCTTCTCCGGCTCGATCATCGCCTTCGGCAAGCTTTCCGGCAGGATCGGCGGCAAGCCCCTGCTGCTGCCGGCGCGCCATTGGCTCAATCTGATGGGGCTCCTGTTGGTGATCTGGTTTTGTCGCGAGTTCCTTCACGCCGAGTCGGTGAGCGCCGGCATGACGCCGCTGATCGTGATGACCGTGATTTCCCTGCTGTTCGGCATCCACATGGTGATGGCCATCGGCGGCGCCGACATGCCTGTCGTGGTGTCGATGCTGAACAGCTATTCCGGCTGGGCGGCAGCGGCCACCGGCTTCATGCTGTCCAACGACCTGCTCATTGTTACCGGCGCCCTGGTGGGCTCCTCCGGCGCCATCCTCTCCTACATCATGTGCAACGCCATGAACCGCAACTTCATCAGCGTGATCGCGGGGGGCTTTGGCACTGGCAGCGGTGCGCCGGCGGCGGCCAATGGTTCCCAGCCGGCCGGCGAGGTGGTGGCGGTAAGTGCTCTGGAGACCGCCGAACTGCTGCGGGAAGCCAAGAACGTCATTATCGTGCCGGGCTACGGCATGGCAGTGGCCCAGGCCCAGCACACGGTCTTCGAGATTACCCGGCACCTGCGGGAGGCTGGCGTCAATGTGCGCTTTGGCATCCATCCGGTGGCCGGCCGCATGCCCGGACACATGAACGTGCTGCTCGCCGAGGCCAAGGTGCCCTACGACATCGTGATGGAAATGGACGAGATCAACGAGGACTTCCCTGAGACCGATGTGGCCATGGTCATCGGTGCCAACGACATCGTCAATCCGGCGGCCCAGGAGGATCCCACCAGCCCAATCGCCGGCATGCCGGTGTTGGAGGTGTGGAAGGCCAAGACCTCCATCGTGATGAAACGCAGCATGGCGTCCGGCTATGCGGGCGTGGACAATCCGCTGTTCTACAAGGACAACAACCGCATGCTCTTCGGTGATGCCAAGAAGATGCTGGAGGAAGTGCAAATGGCCCTGGTGGCCTGACGGGTCATCCTGCCGGAACGCTGACGAACCCCGCCTCTCCGATCAAGGAGAGGCGGGGTTTTCTTTGGTGCATCACACCCCGGTAAGACGTGGTGAGGCTTATTTCTTGCCCAGGCCGCCCAGCAAGGCTGCCACCGGCCGTAGTGGGCGGCGCGGTACGGTTTCCGTGGCTGCGTCGGCGCCGGGTTGGGTTTTCGGCGCGTAGGGTTTGCTGAAATCGAAACCGTCGGCGGCGACGGTGGGGACGCGGAGGGCGGGCGTTGGCAGCTTGACTGCAGCCCGGGGGCCGTGCACACCCCGGCTCTCCCGCTCCCGCAGGTGACCGTGGCGGACTCCTCGCTCCTCGCTTTTCACGGCGGCGCCGGGATCGAAGCCGGGAACCTCCACCTGCTCGATCTTCAGCTTGATCAGCTTCTCGATGTCCGTCAGGCGGAACTTCTCCTCGGGACTGGCCAGGGAAGTGGCATCCCCCTTTTTGCCGGCGCGGCCGGTGCGACCGATGCGGTGCACGTAGTCCTCGGCCACATGGGGCAGTTCGTAGTTGATGACATGGGGCAGATCGTCAATGTCCAGGCCCCGGGCCGCAACGTCGGTGGCCACCAGCACCTGGAGGGCGCCGCTCTTGAAGGCCTCCAGGGTTTCGGTGCGCTGCTGCTGGCTCTTGTCGCCATGGATGGCGTCGGCGTTGACACCCTGGCGTTCCAGCCAGGTGGCCAGCCGGCTGGCACCGAACTTGGTGCCGACGAAGACCAGCACCTGGGACAGCTTGGATTCCTTGAGCAGATGCAGCAATAGGTGGCGCTTGTGATCGGTGCTGACCAGATGCACCCGGTGGGTGATGGTCTCGCTGATCGCATTGCGCCGGGCCACCTCGATCAACTGGGGGTTCTTCAGCATGGCGTCGGCCAGCTTCTTGATCTCGTCGGAGAAGGTGGCTGAAAACAGCAGGCTCTGGCGTGCCTTGGGCAGCATGGCCAGGATGCGCTTGATGTCCGGGATGAAGCCCATGTCCAGCATGCGGTCGGCTTCGTCCAGCACCAGCACTTCCACCTGGGCGAAGCTCACGCTCTTCTGCTCCACGTGGTCCAGCAACCGGCCCGGGGTGGCGACAACGATCTCGCGGCCTTCCCGCAGCTCGGCGATCTGGGGCTTGATGTCCACGCCGCCGTAGATGCAGACCGAGCGCAGGGGCACGTATTTGCTGTAGGTCTTGACGCTGTCGTGGACCTGCATTGCCAGTTCACGGGTCGGGGCCAGGATCAGGGCGCGCACCGGGTGCCGGGCCGGGGAGGGGGACGTAGAGGCATGGCGGGCCAGGCGTTGCAGCAGGGGCAGGGTGAAGCCTGCGGTCTTGCCGGTGCCGGTCTGGGCGCCGCCCATGACATCCAGGCCCTGCAACACGATGGGAATGGCCTGGGTCTGGATCGGGGTGGGTGTGGTGTAGCCGGCTTCATGCACGGCACGCAGCAGTTCGGGCAACAGCCCGAGATCTTCGAACTTCATCAATACTCCTGAACAGGCCTGCCCCTTGCGGGGTACCGGTTCAGGCAACAATGGGGATGCTGGGACGCGAGCCTTGATGACTCGAACACGCTAACCGGCGAGGCGTGGAAGGTACTGATTCTACTGGAAAGACCGTGCCCGCACAGGAAAAGTGCGCATCAGGCCAGGGGGCGGAGGGAGAAGGTCACGGCGCTGTGCTTGGCTGTGGCCTTGCCGGAAGACTTTTCAGGCGGCTTGGGGGCCGTCTTTTCGCCAGACGCCTCAGACGGCTTCGTCCCGCCTGCGGCTTCCGCAGGCTTCGTTTCCGGGCTTTCCGCAGGGGCGGGCTCCGGTTTCTTTTCCGGGGTTGGTGCGCCTTCCTCGGTATCCCCGATGGGGGCCACCACGGAGATGCTGTTTTCCCGCATGTAGGCATCCATGTCACGCCAGCCCGCATACACCGCCGCCTTGGAAGCGCGCCGGTTCATCAGATAGCAGTCCTCCAGTGCCCGTCCGGCATGGCGGCAGGCACCGCCCACGGCTTTGCCGTCGGCCTCGATACGGGCTGCGGTCTGGGCCGGAGTGTCGATTCCCAACTGGTCGCAGGCCGTCAGGGCAAGGGCGATCAGGGGTAGCGTAAGAGTGGCGCGGATCAGCATGATCAGGATTCTACGGCAGCTTGGTCGAATTCTTTAACGCGAGAGTCGCGGAGGAATTCATGATGTTTCCCTGGACCGCTGGACTATGCCCCTTGTCTGCGGCTCGGACAACGTCGCCGGAAATCCCTCATTTCTTGGGGTGATGGGGGGGGATTACCGAGTCATCTCGTTGAACCGGCCACTGCGGACCCTCACGGTGGGTGGTGAGGGGAGGGCCGGTTAGAAGCCGGCCCTTCCCCGATTAGGTTGCACTTCATCGCAACGCAAACTCAGCGATTATTGCCGGGCGACTGGCAAGCAGCCTCTCAAGATGGCTTTCGGGCCACATCTCAATTCGAAGCGCGGTATCAGACTGGTTGTGTCTTTCGATGAGAGCTACCGCATCTGACGTGAAACGACCGCTCGTGGCGATTACATGAATATCAATTCGTGGCGGTTCCCAAAGCTTCATCTGTTCTTTTAGCGTCGCCACTTCTGCGGGACCAACACTCTTCGTTTGCCAGTGTTTGCATTGAATGATTACCCGCTGCCGGATCGTCCCGCCAAGTGCATCCGCATATACTCGATATACGGAAAGATCCCGTCCTCGGTCGGGGGCATTTGTGCGCATTAGCCATTCTGGGTTTTCGTAGCCATCCTCCGCCGAAATAAGAGCGAAGAGTAGGCGTTCAAAATAGTCGTCTGACAGGCTTTCCCATTTCAGTCGCGTTGCGACGGGGCCGCGTGGTCTGGTGCTGACAATTGCACCAATATCTTCAATCTCAATTGGCACGGGTTCCTTCTCTCCGTACATCGACTTCCGAAGTCCGACCTTCACGGCGGGCCAATCATGTTCGACGATGTCATGAAGATCGCCGAGCAACCCGAAAGATAGGTGCCTATGCAGGTCGGACCAGCGAGGAGGTTTTGCAACGCTACTGCCCAGAAGCATTCCGATCTGAGCTACATACTGCTTAAGCGTCTCGAACGACTCCGACTCGACCTTTTGGTGAGATGCAGTCTCAGACGCGATCAATTGCGAAAGCTCGCGCAGCAACCCGTCGATGGTATCTATTAGCTCGTTTAGCGAGTCTCGAATTAACTCCCGCCGCTTTCGATTGAATCGATACCGATATTCCCCCAAGTGCTTGGATGGCTCAGCTATTTGGTTTTCGACCGAGACGATGCACTCAATTTCTCCGACTTCTTGGGCATCTAGACGACACTGCGCAATTTCGTCGAGCCCCATGACGCAGACGTCTGGCTTCCAACCATCAATCCTTGGGAGTGTGTCGAAGATTGCCTGAAAATCACGGCAGTCCTGTTCATACTCAGTGCTCTCGCCAAATGCAATTCCTTGTGGGACTGCTGCATCGATAGCTTGAAGCACCTTCTCCGCCTTTACGAGGTTTGCCTCTACGGCTTCGAATTGGCGTAAGGCGGCGTTGAGGGGACTTTCGGACATGGCGTTCGCTGAGTGTGGGTTGTGCAACCTAACGTGATGTGTGCGTTTCACCCAAACATCCATATCTGGAAATCTTCTGCCAAATATGGAAAATATTTTCAGAAGTAGTCAGACCGACCCCGGTTCTCGGGTGACGGAATTTCCCGAAAGCATAACAGACCCCTGCTAGGTTCATGCACACGCGATACGCTCGGTACCCTATCCTCTTCTGACTCGCCGACGGTCGGAAGTCCCGCCGGAAGATTTCCGGCGGCGTTGTTCGAGCCGCAGGCGAGTTTAGCCGCCGGCCCGGCGGGGCTTGTGGAGGGAGGGGAGCCCGCAGGGCACGTCGGCAAGCCGCCGTGCTGGTGCGCTGATAGTGTGCCTACCCCCATCCTCGCCTCACGGGCGGAGTGACTTGGTTACCTCCCCCGCCAGGCGGGGGAGGATAGGTGGGGGTGCGCTTTATGGGCCATGGGCGAGGGCATCGCCCCTCGCCCGCCGGGGCGAGTCCCGGCATAAGAATTCCTTAATCTCCCTCCTCCACCATGGCTCCCGTCTGTTCAGTCAAGGAGCCCATGATGCGTATCCCCGTTCTTGTTCTGGTCGGCCTGGTCTGGGCCGGCAACGCCCAGGCAGTGCCGCCCCAGGTGTTGCTGGCGTCTTTCGCGGCCGAGGCCCGGGTTGCCGATCCGGCGTTCCGGGAGTTTTCTCCCCGCCGGGGCGAGGCTTTTTTCCGCGCCCGGCATGGTGGCGACTGGAGCTGCTCCACCTGCCATACCGACAATCCCGCCGCCGCGGGTCGTCACACGGTGACGGGCAAGGCGATCCGCCCACTGGCGCCGGTCGCCAACGGGGAACGCTTCAGCAATCCGGACAAGGTGGAGAAATGGTTCCGCCGCAATTGCAAGGATGTACTGAGCCGTGCCTGCACCCCTGGCGAGAAGGGCGATCTGCTGGCTTATCTGCTGTCCATCAAGTCTTGAGGATCATTCCATGAAAACCATTCCGTTCGCTGTGCTGTCCTCTTTTGTTCTGGCTGCTCTGGTGCCAGCCGCCCGGGCTGGAGATCATATCTATGGGCCCTATCCGGCCAATTACGTCCAGGAGTGCGGCGACTGTCATTTGCCCTATCCGCCCCAGTTGCTGGGGAGCGAGGGCTGGAAGCAGATGATTGGCCGGCTGGATCGGCACTTCGGTACCGATGCCAGTCTGGAGGCCAAGGCCCGGGATGAGATCGCCGCCTTTCTTTTCCGGCAGGCCAGCGGCCGCGACAAGCATCGTCCCGTCGGGGCCGAGGCCCGTATCACCACGACCGCCTGGTTCCGCCATGAGCATGGGAACTTGCCGGTCAAGAGCAGCCCGGGTCGCCCCGCCGCCGCCCGGTGCGAGACCTGCCATCAGGGAGCGGCGAAGGGGCGTTTCGCCGAGGGGGAAATCAAGCTGCCCGCCGGCTATCGCCATCGTGAAGGAGATCGATCATGAAACAGGGCATCCTGGTCTGGGATCTGCCGGTGCGGATCTTCCACTGGTCCCTGGTGGGCTGTTTTGCGTTGGCCTGGCTCACATCCGAGTCGGAGCGCTATCAGGGCATTCATCTGCTGGCCGGCTATCTGCTGCTGGCCCTGATCGGCCTGCGTCTGGTCTGGGGGCTGGTAGGCAGCCGCTATGCCCGTTTTCCCCAGTTCGTGCGGGGACCGTCGGCGGTGCTGGGCTATCTGCGCAGCCTGTTGGGAAATAAACCGGAACATCATGTGGGCCACAATCCGGCGGGTGCCCTGGCCATTGTGTTGCTGCTGCTCCTGGGCCTGGGTACAGGTATCAGCGGCTGGCTGCATTTCAATGAAATAGGGGTCGATGTCCTGGAGGAGGTTCATGAGGCACTGGCCAGCGCCATGCTGGCCCTGGTGGCGATCCATGTGCTGGGGGTAGCCCTGTCCGGCTGGCTGCACAAGGAGAATCTGGTGAAGGCAATGTTTACCGGGCGTAAATCCGGGGAGGCGGCCGCGGGAATTTCCCGTGCCCATGGCATCATTGCTCTGCTGCTGGTCCTGGTGCTCGGTGTCCTGGGCTGGAATCTGGTCCAGGGCACCTGGCCGGCCCTGATGAATCCGGGGGCGGTTGGGACCGGGCAAGATCATCACCATGGAGACGATGACTGAATGCGCATCCTGATCGTCGAGGACGACAGTCTGCTGGGGGAGGGTATCCAGGCCGGCCTGCGCCAGGCCGGCTTCCAGGCTGACTGGGTGCAGGATGGCGTGGCGGGTCTGAACGCCCTGCAAGCCGAGCCCTTCTCGGCCCTGGTGCTGGATCTGGGGCTGCCCCGGCTTACCGGCCTGGAGCTGCTGCGCCGCCTGCGGGCGGGAGGCTCGACCTTGCCGGTGCTTATCCTCACTGCTCGGGATACGCCCCAGGACGTGATCGCCGGTCTCGATGGCGGTGCTGACGACTACATGATCAAGCCCTTCGATTTGGGGGAACTGGGCGCCCGCTTGCGGGCACTGATCCGCCGCTCCGCCGGGGGCGCGGCTCCCCAACTGGTCCATGGTCCCCTGGTGCTGGACCCGGCGGCCCGTCAGGTCACCTGGGAGGGCCGGCCGGTGGAACTGTCGTTCCGGGAGTTTTCCCTGCTCCAAGAATTGCTGCTCCATGCCGGCACGGTGCTGACCCGGGCTCAACTGGAGGCCAGGCTCTATCCCTGGGGGGAGGAGCTGGAATCCAATGCCCTGGAGGTCCATGTCCATCATCTGCGTCGCAAGCTGGCGCCGGAGTTGATCCGCACCGTGCGGGGCGTGGGCTATCTGGTACCCAGGGTATGAGGCATTCCCTCCGTCTGCGCCTGCTGCTGGGCACCCTGGTGATCGTGCTGCTGATCTGGGTGGCCTTGAGTTTCCTGGCCTGGCGCGAGGCCATGCACGAGTCCGACGAACTGTTCGATGCTCATCTGGCCCAGACGGCTTCGCTCCTGGCGGCTTTCGTGGGGGACGACGCGGAGGAAATCGCCGAGCATCTGCCCAATCATCCCTATGCCCGCAAGGTGGCCTTCCAGGTCTGGCAGGACGGCAAGCTGACGGCCCATTCTGCCACGGCCCCGGATCACCCCTTGTCGGGGAAGGATGAGGGTTTTTCCGATGTGACCATTGATGGCGCCGATTGGCGCATCTACAGCCTGCGGGATCCCCATGTCCGGCAACAGGTGCAGGTGGGGGAGGCCCACGCCGCCCGGCAGGTGGTGGCCCATGAACTGGCCCTGCATCTGCTCAAGCCCCTGGCCCTGGCGCTGCCCCTGCTGGGGCTGGCTCTGATCCTGCTGATCCGGAGCAGCCTGGCACCCTTGTCCCGGCTGGCGGACTCCATCGGCCAGCGCTCTCCCGACCGGCTCGACGCCATTTCCCTGGAGGGCGCGCCCAGCGAGCTGCACCCCATCCTGGAGCGGCTCAACAGCCTGCTGGGCCGCATCGCCGGCTCCCTGGAACAGGAACGCCGCTTCACCGCCGACGCTGCCCACGAATTGCGCACTCCCCTGGCGGCGATGCGTACCCACGCCCAGGTGGCCCAGGCCAGCCAGGACGAGGCCGAGCGGCAGCGGGCTTTATCCAATGTGATTGCGGCGACGGATCGGGCCACCCATCTGGTGGAACAGTTGTTGACCCTGGCCCGCCTGGACAGCGACAGCCGAGTCACCGGCCTGGGGACCTGTGACCTGCGGGCCTGCGTTATCGACGCCCTGGCCCGCATTGCCCCCCAGGCTCTGGACAAGGGGGTGGAACTGGCACTGGAGGAAGGCGCCCCCCTGGCCGTGCGGGGGGAGCCGGTGCTGCTCTCGGTGCTGCTGCGCAATCTGCTGGATAACGCGGTGCGCTACAGCCCGGTCGGGAGCCGGGTGCGGGTCCGGATGGACGATGCGGGTGACGCCGCCTGTCTGTCGATCGAGGATCAGGGGCCCGGCATTCCGGCGGCGGAACGGGCCCATGTCCTGGACCGCTTTTATCGTATCGCAGGCAGCAGGGAGAGTGGTTCCGGCCTGGGCCTGTCCATTGTTGCCCGCATCGCCCAACTCCACAAGGCTCGCCTGGAACTGGACGACAGTTCCGTGGGCCGGGGCCTGCGGGTGTCGGTGCACTTTCCTCTATAGCCAGGTTAACGCGCATGGTCGCCAGCCCCACCCCCGAGGATGAAAATTCGCAAAGGCCAATTGAACGCCCCCCCATCCCTGCCCCGGGGCTACCCATCGGCTCGCTGCGCTCGACAGCCACGCTCGGTGCCGTTGATGATTTTCCATGTCAATAGAGTGGGATTTATCGTTAGGCCGGGATAAGCAGCCTCAATTCGGGCGTTTCCGGCCTGTAGCGGCGACTACAATCAATTCTTCCCGAATTGGCAGGAGGCTGAAATGCTGGAACACATGACCATACGTGCCCGACTGTTTCTGCTGGCGGGCGTCAGCATTGTCGGATTTATCGTCATCGGCGTTACCGGCATCGTGGAACTGGCCAAGTTCAATGTCACCGTGACCACGGTGTTCGCGGAAATCCAGAACAGCGTGGAGAGCACGGCCAATGCCAACGAGGCGCGCCAGGCCTACCTGACCCAGGGCCAGGCCTGGAAGGACATCCTGCTCAGGGGCAACAAGCAGGAGGCTTTCGACGCCAATCTCAAGCGTTTCGAGCAGCAGGGGGGCAAGGTTCAGTACAACCTCAACAAGCTGGCCACCGAACTGGGAGAATCCAGTGACGAATACGTGCGGGAGATCGGCACCCTGGCGGCGGAGACGGCGAAGAAACATGCGGCCCTGAGCACCCATTATCAGGAGGCGCTGAAGGCCTACGATCCGGCAGACCGGGATGCGCCCCGCAAGGTGGATCAGCTTGCCGGCGATGGAGGCAAGGAAGTTGCCGACAACATAGATGACATCTGCGACAAGATCGAGAGTTACATTGTTGCCAACAACGACCGCACCGGCGAGGCCGAGAAACGCTACAAGACCGTGCGCAACCTGCTGATGATCGTGATGGCCGTGTCCCTGGCGGTAGTGGTGCTGCTGGCCCTGATGATCGTGAATCGCATTACCAGCTCCCTCTTGACTCTGACGCGGGGTGTCGAGGGCATCAGTCGGGACTGGGATCTTTCCCGCCGGATCAACATTTCCGGTTCCGACGAGATTGGTCGTTCGGCCTCGGCGGTGAACCGGATGCTGGCGAATTTCCACGAGATCGTGGCCAAGATTGTCAGCAATGCCCGTCAGACGGCGGCCTCCAGTGCCGCCATGTCGGCCTCCATGGCCCATGTGGGAGAGGTGGCCATCAGTCAGAGCGCCGCTACCTCGGATGTGGCAGCAGCGGTGGAACAGTTGAGCGTCAGCGTCACCAATGTCCGCGACAGCGCCACCGAGTCCCTCAATATCGCCCACGAATCATCCTCGTTGGCGGAGCAGGGGGGGCGGGTGATTCGGCGGGCCTCGGACGAGATGGTGCGCATCGCCGACAGCGTGCAGACGGCCTCCCAGGTGGTGGAACAGGTGGGCACCCAGTCCAATGAAATTTCCACCATTGTCCAGGTGATTCGGGACGTGGCCGATCAGACCAACCTGCTGGCCCTGAATGCCGCCATCGAGGCGGCCCGGGCCGGTGAGCAGGGCCGGGGTTTCGCCGTGGTGGCCGACGAGGTGCGCAAACTGGCCGAGAAAACCACCAGTTCGGCCCAGGAGATTTCCCGCATGATCGATGGCATCCAGAGCAGCTCGGGCCGGGCCGTGGCAGACATCCGCCAGGTGGTGGATCAGGTGGCCAGCATTTCCGCCCATGCACGGGAGGCCCTGGCGGCTATCGAGCAGATTCGCGACAGCGCCCGGCGCAGCGAGGAATTTTCCGGGAACATTCAGTCGGCCCTGCTTGACCAGTCCCAGACCAGCGAACTCATCGCCCAGAAGGTCGAAGGCATCGCCCGGGCCAGCGAGGAGAACGCGGAGGCCGCCGCCAAGGCCGGCCAGTCCATGAGCATCCTGGAGGATGAATCGAAAAAACTCCAGGAGGCGGTATCGCGCTTCGTGATGTGAGGTTCCGATCCGGTCAGAGGTGATCCACCAACTGACCGGTGGTCAGGCGCAGGCGCTGGCTGAGCATCTTGCCCAGCCGGGCCATGATCTTGAAGCCCAGCATCGGGGTCTTTTGCACCAGGCCCTGGAAGCTGGCGGCGGTGAGCAGGGCCAGTTGGCTGTCGTTGATACAGCGACAGGTGGCGGAGCGGTGCTCTCCATCGATCAGTGCCATCTCGCCCACGGTCTTGCCGGGCGTGGCCAGGCCCAATTGACGGCTGTTCCGGTGGTCGGTTTCCTTGCTGATCTCCACCTTGCCGTCGAGCACCAGGGCCAGGAAGTGGCCCGGGTCCCCTTCCTGGAACACGATGCTCCCCCTGGCAGCGGAGGCGGTCAGCATGCTGGCGGCCAGGGTTTCCAGTTCACGGGCCTCCAGGCCGGCAAAGAGGGGAAAGTCTTCCAGGCGGCTGGCCAGATCGGCCTGTTCCCGTGGGTCGAAAGGATTCAGTTTCAGGTCGTCGCGGAATTCCATGATCGATATAGCGTGAAAAAGTTGTGCCGGAGCCGAGTGTGACCGATCTTCCATGAGCTTCACGGACTGGGGTGGGTGACATGGCCGCCGATGCGGGCGACATCGGCGCGGAGAATTGGGGAAACCGGCAGGAACGGGCCGAAGCCATGCAGGTGGAGCAGGGGGATGCGGCCCAGCAACAATTCCTCCAGGGCATCGATTTCCACCCCTGAACCATCTGGTCGCCGCAGGTACTCGATCAGTTCGGCCAGGTCCCGGTCGCAGATCAGGCCCAGGCCCCTGCCGGTGTCGAGCAGCAGGTTGCCTTCGTTGTCCAGATAGACCGATCCTGGCGCCTCCACCGGCAGGCCGGTGTGGGTCTCCAGCCTTCCCGGCGCGGTCAGGTAGAGAACCCAGGGGGTGTATTCCAGGGTCACAAAAACCCGCTGGGGGCCATTCTGGAAATACCAGCAGCCCCGCGCATCGACTTCATAGTTGCGGCCGATGAATTGGGCCAGGGCCTGGTTGCCCACCACTTCGCCCTTGATGCGCCAGCGGCCACGCTGGTCCAGGGACAACCAGTCATAGACATTGGGCACATTGGGCCAGCGGGCCATGGCTGCCAGAACCGCGTCATCCATGGCTTGGCTCTATGAAGCGGGCCACGAAGGCGCCGGCGAGATCGGGGGGCAGGGCCAGGTGTACCCGATGACCACTGCCGGGGGCCACGTTCATGGGCTGGCCGTCCCGGTTTTGCAGGGTGGTGATGACCATTTCCCGGTTGCCGGAGGGGTGTACGAGTTCGATGCGGTCGCCGACGGCAAAGCGGTTCTTCACCTCCACCTCAGCCAGACCGTCGCTGCCGTAAGCCACCACGTCGCCGACGTAGAGGCTACGACCGGATTCGGAGTGGCCTTTGAGATAGTTCTGGTGTTCCCGATCCGGGTGCCGTTCGTAGAAGCCGCCGGTATAACCCCGGTTGGCCAGGCCTTCCAGTTCTCCCACCAGGCGCGGGTCGAGAGGTCTGCCGGCGACCGCATCGTCGATGGCGCGGCGATAGGCCTGGCAGGTGCGCGCCACGTAATAGGGGGACTTGGTGCGGCCCTCGATCTTCAGGGAATCCACGCCGATCTCCACCAGTCGTTGCACATGCTCGATGGCTCGTAGGTCCTTGGAGTTGAGAATGTAGGTGCCATGCTCGTCCTCTTCGATGGGCATCAATTGGCCGGGGCGAGTCTCCTCTTCGATCAGGAATTCGTCATCGTAGGGGTCCCCGCCGCCAGGCTGCAGGCTTTGCCTGCAGCCTGCTTGGGCAGGAGAATGCACCCCCTCCCGGCCTCCCCCGCCAAGCGGGGGAGGTGACCAGTTGCCCCCTTCCCCGGGAAGGGGGTTAGGGGGATGGTCCAACAATTTCCCCAGGGGGAGCGCTTGCGCTCCTCCTTCCTCGGGAAGGGGGCCGGGGGGATGGACCTTATATTTCCAGCGGCAGGAGTTGGTGCAGGTGCCCTGGTTCGGGTCGCGATGGTTGAAATAGCCCGAAAGCAGGCAGCGTCCCGAATAGGCCACGCAGAGGGCGCCGTGGACGAAGACCTCCAGTTCCGTGTCCGGGCACTCCTGACGGATTTCGGCGATGTCCTCCAGGGATATCTCCCGGGACAGGATCACACGGGAGACGCCGGCCTGGCGCCAGAAGCGCACGGCTGCGTGATTGACGGTGTTGGCCTGGACCGAAAGGTGAATCGGCATCTCCGGCCAGGTCTCACGGATCATCAGCATCAGGCCTGGGTCGGCCATGATCAGGGCGTCGGGCTTCAGCGCCATCACCGGCGCCATGTCGGCCAGGTAGGTCTTGAGCTTGGCGTTGTGGGGATAGATGTTGCTGACCAGGTAGAACTTGTGGCCCAGGGCATGGGTCCGGTCGATGCCCCGGGCCAGGGCATCGAGCTTGCCGAAGTCGTTGTTGCGGGTGCGCAGGCTGTAGCGGGGCTGGCCCGCATAGATGGCGCTGGCGCCGAAAGCCAGGGCGGTCTCCAGCATGGCCAGGGAGCCGGCCGGGGCCAGTAGTTCGGGGCCGGCATGAGGGACGGGGGAGCGTGGTGCGATATCGGTCAATGCAGAGGTTCCAGGCGCAGGGGCAGGTTGTCCTTCAGTTTGGAGAAGGGGAAATGCATGATCGCCGGATTGGTCGGGTAGCCATCGGGCAGGGTCCAGCGGTAACGGCGCAGCATGTCGTGCATCACGCACTTGAACAGGATGTCGGCGAAGTGCATGCCTATGCATTTGTGGGCGCCGCCGCCAAAGGGCACCCAGAGATAGGGGTGGGCCTTGTGCTCCAGGCGTTCCGGGCCGAATCGGTCCGGGTCGAAGTTGTCCGGTTCGCGCCAGTACTCCTTCATGCGGTGGGTGAAGGAGGGAGAGATGGCCACCAGGGTGTCGGCCGGGATTTCATAACCGCCCAGTTCCGTGTCCTGTACGGTGCGCCGCATCAGTTGGGGCACCGGGGGGTGCAGGCGCAGAATTTCATGGAAGGTCTGCTCGATCAGGGGCAGGCCGCCCTTGATGGTGTTGTACTCCGGTGCTTCCCCGCCCGTACCGACAGCCTCCTGTCTTAGCCGTTCCTGCCATTCCGGATTCCGGGCCAGGTAATAAGCCGCCATGGTCAGGGCGCTGGTGGTGGTGTCGTGGGCCGCCAGCAGCAGGAACAGGATGTGATCCCTCACTACGGTGTCCGGATAAGGCTGGCCGTCTTCGTCCCGCTCCCGGGCAAAGTGGCTCATCATGTCGTTGGCGGTGGATGTTCGCTTCTGGGGCGTCAATTCGAGGAAGTAGCGTTCCAGGCTGCGGCGGCCATTCATGGCGCGGCGGTAGAGCAGGCCAGGCCAGTCGCGACGGATGATGGACAGCACGCCCTCCATCATGTCCAGGAAGGCCTGGTTGAGGCGGTGGGCCTCGTTGCCCATCTCCAGACCGATGAAAACCTTGGCTCCGATGTCCAGCAGCAGGGTCTTGATGGTGGGGTAGAAATGAAAGTCCGGTCGGCTGCTCCAGGTCGGCAGGTCGCGACTCACACGTTCATTGATCTGCACCAGATGCTGTTTCAGGGATTCGGTCTTGAAGGCGGTCTGCATGATGCGACGGTGGAAGTGGTGCTCACCGAAATCCTTCATCAGCAGGCCGCCGGCAAAGAAGTCCCGCAACATGCCGTCGTAGCCCATGTGCGCGGAGAACAGTTGCTGGCTATCCACGGTGATGTCCCGGTTGTAATCCGGCCCCAGAGCCCAGACCATTTTCTGGCCGGTGGTCTGGGTGCGGCAGACCGGGCCATAGCGTTCGTAGTAACTTCCGATCAGGGCCGAAGGGTTGTTGACCAGAGGGATCATGCAACCCAGGAAGGGCAGGCCATAGTCCCCGGGAAGATGGCTCAGCCGGGTGTTGTCGGGGCGATCGAGGTAATCGGTGTTCTGGGGAGCGTCCTTCATTGTCGTCTCCTGGGTGTGCATGGGGGCGTTTGTCAGCTGATCTTTTCGTCCAGGGAAATATCCACCATCAGGTCGTTGGATATGTTCTCCAGTTCCAGCGTCAGGGTGCGGGTGTCGAGACTGGCATCGGCCAACAGTTCGGCCTCGGCGTGGAACAGGGTTTCCGCCGACATGGGGGCGCTGGAGGTATGGGTTTCCAGTGCTTCGACGTTGATTGCGTGGCGAGCCAGCACCTGGGAGACCTCCCGCACGATACCGATGCGGTCATGGCCCACCAGGCTCAGGTGCAGTCGCCGTCCTCCACGGGATTCGCTGCCTATGGCTGAGGACTCCAGGGTGACCTTAAGATCACTCAGGTCTTCCAGGGCCTGCTGCAGGGGGCGGGCATGGGCCTCGGGCACAGAGACCTTGACGATGCCGGCGAACTTGCCCGCCAAACGCGACATGGAGGACTCGAGCCAGTTGCCCTGATGCTGGCTGATCACGGCGGAGAGCTCGCCGACCAGGCCGGGGCGGTCGTTGCCGATGACGGTGAGGACGAGATAGACGGACATGCACACTCCTTGGGCTGTATGTCTGGCCTATTTTAGGGTGAAACAACGTATTGGAACGGCAGTTCCAATGGACGAGCGTAGCGAGCCAAATTAGTCGCCTCCCCCGTGAGGGGGAGGCTGGGAGGGGGCGGGCCTTCCTGCTGCTTTTCCGGACAACCGGCACCGTCCCTTATCGAAGCCTTCCAAGTTTGGTTCAGGCTTGGCCGGCTTAAGGCATGATCTCGCAGTACTCGTAGACCTCGGCGCCGATGACCTGATTGCGCACCGGCAGGCTGGCCTGGGCAAACCATTCCGCAGGGTTATGGCGGTCGATCTCCTGGCCCATGAACTTGATCAATTCGCAGATGGGTTCCACCACGTTGGTCCGGTAGCGCAGATCGTTTTTCACATAGCCCAGATAGAGGTTCTTCATGCAGTTGCGGCGGCACCAGGAAAAGGCCTCGCAGCCCTCGCAGGGCATGTCCGGGTGGGGCTGGAGGGGGCTGCGCCGGAGCCAGTTGCCCATGATGTCGCCTTGCTGCATTTCCGGCACGTACATCATGTCCGGGCAGGGGAATATCTTGCCATCGGGCATCACGTTGATGATGTGGGTGGAGACCCGGCACTGGGTCTGGCCGGCATAGAGCTCGGTGGCGCGGGAGGGGAAGAGCTTGTTGCGCACCATGCCCATCAGGGGAATTAGCGGGTAGAGCTTGTCGGTACGGCGGAAGAACTTGTCGATCAACTGCACCAGCACCGCCTGGCGCTTCGCCACCGAATCGTCGAAGTAGTGTTCGTCGGCGACGAACTGCCAGTACAGGTAGTCAAAGGATTCCGCCAGGTCGTCCAGTTCCTCGAAGCAGGTGTCCGGTCGACCCCAGGTGACCCGGGCGGTGACGGTGCCGCCGACCCGGTCGCGCACGTGACCGACGTTCTTGATCACCTGGCGCCAGATGCCCCGGCCCCGGTAGCCGTCGGTGGTCTCCTCGCCACCGTCGATGGACACCAGGATGTTGGAGAGTTTGTGCAACACCCAGTCCGGCAGGTTGTCCAGCAGGGTGCCGTTGGTCTGGAGCTGGTAGCGGAACAGGGGAAAGCGCTGCATGACCTCCTGGATCATCTTGCCGTTGAGCAGGGGTTCGCCGCCGTAGAAGGTGACGTAGACCTCCTTTTCCTTGAGGTGCTTGTCCACGAAGGCGGCCAGGTGGTCGATGGTATAGCCCACCTGGGTCTGGGAACCCAGCACTTCGCCCACGCCCAGGGAGCAGTAGGTGCATTTGAGATTGCACTTGAGGGTGGTCAGTAGTTGCAGTTCCACCCGACCACCGACGATGGCTGCGGGATCGGATTTGGGACAGGGGCGGGGTGCCCCGGGTTTCAGGACATCAATGGTGTGTTGATTCATCAGACTTCTCCGCGGACGAGCAGGAATAGAACCGGGCCGGAGCAGGCCGGGCGGGGATCAGCGGCAGAGCGTCGTTGGAGGGGCGTGCTTGGAAATGGCGTTGTCGCCGAAGCGCAGGGCGCCACAGGCCGACTCGGGCAGCTGGGGGCGTGTCGTGAACGGAAGGCTGCGCTGGGACATGGTGCGAAGGGATGGGGACTTGCTGGCCCGGATCACCGGGGCGGATTAAACGGCAAAATTATAGGCTTGGTCGCGGCCTGCCGCCAGGCGTTGTGGCGCCTGGGGGCTGACGTAGAATGGCCCGAAGCGAAAAACAAGGGGAGCGTGATGACCATGTATTCCACCGAATCGATTCGCACCGTCGCCCTGGTGGGCCATGGTGGAGCGGGCAAGACCAGCCTGGCGGAAATGCTGCTCTTCAGCGCCGGGGCCATCAACAGTTGCGGCGCCGTGACCAAGGGCAGCACCACCTGCGACTTCGACCCCCAGGAAAAGGAGGCTGGGCATTCCCTCCACTCGGCAGTTGTCGGTTTTGATTGGGACGGGTGCCGGGTGCATCTGCTCGATACGCCCGGTTACCCCGACTTCGCCGGCCAGGCCGTGCCGGCCCTGGCGGCGGCGGATACCGCTCTGGTGGTGATCAATGCCCAGACCGGTGTCGAGCTGATGACCGAGCGCATGATGCGATGGGCTGGCGAGCGGGGCCTGTGCCGGATGATCGTGATCAACAAGATCGACGCCGACAATATCGATCTGCCGGGCCTGGTGGAGGATATCCGGTGCCGTTTCGGTCGCCAGTGCCTGTTGCTGGATCTGCCCACCGGCCATGCCAGCGACGTGGTCGGCGTGCTGGAGCACGAGTCCGGCGAGGTGGACTTCGAGTCCGTGGCCGACGCCCATCGCGCGCTGATCGATCAACTGGTGGAAGAGGACGAGGACTTGTTGGCGCGTTACCTGGAAGAGGGCGCCGATCCTTCCCCGCAGTCGCTTCATGGGCCTTTCGAGAAGGCACTGCGGGAAGGGCATCTGATTCCCATCCTGTTCGTCTCGGCCAAGACCGGCGCGGGCATCCGGGAACTGCTGCATGTGTTGGCCAGCCTCGCCCCCAATCCGGCGGAGGGCAATCCGCCGCCTTTTTACAAGGGCGAACCGGGTCAGGACAGGCAGGGTTTCGCGGCCCAAGCCGATGCCACGAAGCATGTGCTGGCCCATGTGTTCAAGGTGGTAGCCGATCCTTACATGGGCAAGGTGGGGATCTTCCGCGTCCATCAGGGCACCCTGAAAAAGGACATGCAGCTCTTCGCCGGCTCCGGCCGGCGCGCCTTCAAGGTGGCTCACCTCTATCAGGTGCAGGGCAAGGCCTACAACGAGGTGGAGGCCCTGGTGCCGGGCGACATCGGCGCCATTGCCAAGGTGGATGAACTGGAGTTCGACGGTGTGCTGCATGACTCCCATGACGAGGACCATATCCACCTGACACCTCTGGAATTTCCCCGACCCATGGCGGGTTTGGCGGTGGAGACCCGACGCAAGGGCGACGAGCAGCGTCTGTTCGATGTGCTGGGCAAGCTGGCCCTGGAGGATCCCACTTTTATTGTGGAGCGCCATCCTGGCAGCAACGAAACCGTGGTGCGAGGCCTGGGGGAGATTCATCTCAAATCCAAGCTGGAACGGATGGCGGGCCAGTACAAGATGGAAGTGGATACCGCGCCGCCCCGCATTCCCTACCGGGAGACCATCACCGGCCGTGCCGAAGGCCATTACCGGCACAAGAAGCAGTCCGGCGGCGCCGGTCAGTTCGGGGAGGTGCATCTGCGCATCGAGCCCCGGGATCGGGGAGAGGGCTTCGAGTTCGTGGATGCGGTCAAGGGCGGCGCCATTCCGGGCGTGTTCATGCCGGCGGTGGAAAAGGGCGTGCGCCAGGCTCTGGCCGACGGCGTGGTGGCTGGCTATCCAGTGGAGGACGTGCGGGTCACGGTGTTTGACGGCAAGACCCATCCGGTGGATGGCAAGGAGGTGGCCTTCGTCAGCGCAGGCCGCAAGGCCACAGTGGCTGCGATTCGCGGTGCCAATCCCATCGTGCTGGAGCCCATTGTCAGTGTGGAGGTGATCGCCCCCGAATCCGCCATCGGTGATCTGACCGGCGACCTGTCGTCAAAGCGTGGCCATATCACCGGCACCGACCGGCGCGGTATCGACATGGCGGCCATTACCGGAGAGGTCCCCCTGGCCGAACTCAACGACTACCAGTCCCAACTCAAGTCCAAGACCGGCGGGCGCGGCAGCTATACCCTGGAATTCGCCCGCTACGCTGCCGTGCCGCCCCAGACTCAGGCCCAGATGGCGGCACGTTTCCGCCTGAAGGAAGACGAGGAGTGAGGGAAAACGCCTGACGCTTCGCCACCACTCCATTCCCCACCAAGGCCATCGGGTGGTGGGGGTTCCGCCATCCTGCAAGTTTCCACCTGCCCATGTCGCCCACGAACCTGCTCTCTCTCGAATCTCTCGCCCGCTACTGGTCCCATCAGGAAGTGGCCCTCAACATCATCATCTTCTTCAATCTGATCGGTGCCTTGTTGCTGGGCCTGTTGGTGGGCTACGAGCGCTCCTATCACGGCCGGGCCGCTGGCATGCGCACCTATGGCCTGGTTTGCATGGCCTCCTGCGCCATCGTGGTCGTGACCGGCTATCCGGGTTACTGGTATGCAGGCGCCGGGGCAGGGGTGCACTCCTTGATGGGGGGGATGCTGCCCCCGGATCCGACCCGGGTGATACAGGGGGTCGTCACCGGTATCGGCTTCCTTGGGGCTGGGGTCATCATGAAAGAGGGCATGAACATCAGCGGTCTGACTACGGCGGCCTCGATCTGGGCATCCTCCGCCATTGGCATCCTGGTCGGCGTGGGTTTCTATGCGGCGGCCATTCTTCTGGCAGCGCTTTCCGCTGCCCTGATGATGTGGGCCGCCCGACTGGAGCAATGGTTGCCCTCCCGTCCGGCCATCGCCCTCAGGTTGCGCTTTCATCAAGGGTTCTCGCCCAACGAAGAAGTGCTGAAGCGGGAAGCTCGGCTACGGGGCTACGAGGTGGCTCCAGGCTCTTTTCACATCCAGTTCGTCAACGGTCGGCAGGAGTGGCGGTACATCGCCATTGCCATAGGGCGGGACCAGGGGATGCCGCTTTCCAAGATATCCCGGGAACTCGAGTCCTTCGAGGGTGTGGATGAATTCGAGCTTTCCCACGCCCGCAATTGAACCCTTTTGAGTTGTGCTTCGGGGAAATGAGGCCTTGAAACTTGGGGCCGGCGCCCCCATAATCCCACCCATGGTTGTAACTCCGGCAAACTGGAGGCGTTCTGGACAGGGGTTCGATTCCCCTCACCTCCACCTAAGGGCAAAGCACCGAGTGTCGCAGTGTTTTTAGGTGGGGGTGCCATGGCTTCGACAGGGCGAACGAAGGTAAGCAGGCAACCCGTCAGGCGATCGACGTTAATGAAGCAAATCTCCAAACGCCAACGATGAGCGTTTCGCACTGGCCGCTTAAGGCCTATGCCGAGGCTGCTTGAGCCTTGTTACCAAAGAAAAGCCGGCGGGGACTTCGGTCCCCGTCGTTATTTCCCGGTTGCCATTGTCTTCATCAGGTTCGGTAGTTCTGTCGGGTGGTGAATCACTCCGTCGCCCTGCCATTCCGAGTAATGAGTCCCATCGCCCAGGTAACCATAGGCCGCTACCACCGCATGCATGCCCGCGGCGTGGCCGGCCTGGATATCCCGCAGATCGTCCCCCAGATAGAGGCTTTGCTGTGGGGGAACTGCGGTCAGGGAGCTAGCCAGTAATAGAGAGTCCGGATGAGGTTTGGGACGGGGAGTGCTGTCGCCGGAAACCACGCAGGCGGCTCGTTCGGCGAGACCCAGTTGTCGTACCAGGGGCTCGGCAAAGCGCCGGGTCTTGTTGGTCACGATGCCCCAGCGGATATCGGCTTTTTCCAGGGATTCCAGAAGTTCGGGAATGCCGGGGAAGAGGCAGCTTTCATGGCAGAGGTGCTGTTCATAGAGCGACAGGAAGCGCTCGGCAAGACGTTCGTAGCCCGGATCGCCTGGATTTAGTCCGAAGCCCTGGCCGATCAGTGCCCGGGTGCCGCCGGAAACGTGGCGGCGCAGGGGGCCGGGGAGTCGCTGCGCCCGACCTTCCTCCTGAAGCAAGCGGTTGAGGGCGCCGATGAGGTCCGGCGCGGTATCCACCAGGGTGCCGTCCAGGTCGAAGAGGACCGCCTCAATCATTGCGCGCTGTGCGCAATAGGTAATTGACGCTGGTATCCCGTCCCAAGGTATAGGTTTTGGTCAGGGGGTTGTAGCTCATGCCGATGATTTCAGCGACCTCGAGCCCGGCATTCCGGCAGCAGCCGGACAGCTCCGCAGGGCGCAGGAACCGAGCGTAGTCGTGGGTTCCCCGTGGTAATAGCTTCAGCAGGTATTCAGCACCGATGATGGCAAATACATAGGCTTTGGGGTTGCGATTGATGGTGGAAAAAAACACCTGGCCGCCGGGTTTCACCAGTTTGGCGCAAGCCTGGACGACACTGGCGGGATCGGGGACGTGTTCCAGCATTTCCAGGCAGGTCACGACATCGTAGCCACAGGGCTGTTCCATGGCCAGGGCCTCAACGGCCACCTCCCGGTAATTCACCTGAAGTTGGCTCTCCAGGAGATGAAGGCGGGCCACACCCAGGGCTTTGTCGGAAAGGTCAATACCCGTCACTTGGGCGCCTCGGGCAGCCATGCCTTCGGATAGCAGGCCGCCGCCACAACCGACATCCAGTACTTTTTTTCCGGACAGGCCAACGGCCTTGTCAATCCAGTCCAGGCGTAGGGGGTTGATGTCGTGCAGGGGTTTGAATTCGGAGTTGGGGTCCCACCAGCGATGGGCGAGTTCTCCGAACTTGGCAAGTTCTTGGGGGTCGACGTTGACTTTGTTCATGGCGATGGTTCCGTGAAAAAAAAAGCCCTGCCAGGCAGGGCTTTCCTCGATCGGCAAGAAATATTACTTGGTGCCGATGACTTCGATGGCGACGCGGCGATCAGGCTGCAGGCACGCGATCAGCTTTTTGCTCTTGACGACGCTCTTGCCACACTTGTCTCCGGTCACGGGCTGGGTCTCACCTTTGCCTTCGGCGTAGATGCGATTTTCCTCGATGCCCTTGCTCACCAGATAGGCCTTCACGGAAGCCGCACGGCGCTCGGACAGCTTCTGATTGTAGGCATCCTTGCCGATGCGGTCGGCGTGGCCGACGGCGATGATCACTTCCAGTTTGATGTCCTTGATTTGAGTGGCCAGGCCGTCCAGAGCCTCCTTGCCGGCGGGACGCAGTTCAGCCTTGTCGAAATCGAACAGGGTGTCAGCGGAAAGAGTGATCTTCTCGGCGGCGGGCTTGGGTGGTGCGGCCTCAATAGCGCGTGTCTTGACAGGCTCCGGCTTCTTCACCAGATCGGGGTCGCATTCCTCGATCGCCATGGCCGGCGTCCAGTAGCCGGTGCGCCAGCACAGGCCGGTGCCACTCTTGGCTACATTGCCGCGTTGGTCGATCACATAACCGACGGTACCCTTGAGGTCTACGCCGGGTGTCTGGGCAAAGGCGGAGGCACTCAAACCGAGCAGGGCGGCAAGCAGTACGGATATCTGGGCATTCTTCATTTGGGTACCCCTTTATTAGTATTTACAAACTGATTGTTGAGATTGGTTTAAGGTCAAGGCAGGTTGCTTTGGGGTGGGATGCCGGAGCCCCCGTTGCCACGCTGCATTAGCGCATTATTTTGCCACAAAGCCGAAATGTCGAGCAATTCGTTGATATCGGTGTCATTCAATTGCCCATCTGTGACTTTTTCATCACCTTGAACCCAGACATGACTGACTTGTTCCCTTCCTGCCGCATAAAGCAGGTGGGAGGCAGGATCGAAGCAGGGTTGGAGTATCCAATCATCGAGCCGCACGGCGCAGAGGTCGGCACACTTGCCCGGTCGAAGGGAACCAATGTCATTTTCCAGTCCCAGGGCTGTAGCGCCCTCCAGGGTGGCCATGCGCAGCATGGTGTGGGCGTCGAAGGCTGCCGCATTGTCTGTGGCGACCTTGCCCAGCAGGGCGCCATGGCGCATTTCCCAGAACAGGTCACAGCGATTGTTACTGGCCGAGCCGTCAGTGCCCAGGCCCACCCGAATTCCTTGCTCCATGGCCGCGGTGATGGGGGCGATGCCACTGGCCAGTTTCATGTTGGAGGTCGGGCAATGGACGATGCTGCAGCCGTGGTCGGCCAGGAGTGCGAGGTCGCGCCCATTCAGGTGCACGGCATGAACCCCGATCAGATGGGGGCCCAGCAGGCCCAGGCGATGCAGCCGCTCCAAGGGGCGCATACCATGGAGGCGCATGCTTTCCTCGATTTCCTGGGCAGTCTCATGGATATGAATGTGGACCGACAGATCCAGTTGGGCTGCCAGGGTGACGATGCGTTCAAAGGTTTTGTCCTCGACGGAATAGGGTGCATGGGGCGCCAGAGTGAAGCCGATACGATCGGTATTGGCCAGACGGTCCCGGGTTGCCAGCCCCTTGGATAGGTAGTCCGAGGCATCGCTGGCATAGGCACTGGGAAATTCGAGAGTAATCAGGCCCAGGACAGCCCGCATGCCCAGACGTTGGATGGACTGGGCGGCTGCCTCGGGAAAAAAGTACATGTCGTTGAAGCAAGTGATGCCCCCCCGCAGCATTTCGGCGCCGGCCAGCAGGGTGCCGTCACGGACAAAGTCGGCACATACAAGGCGTCCTTCCGCAGGCCAGATGTGCTCCTGGAGCCAGCGCATCAGGGGTTGATCATCCGCATAGCCCCGTAGCAGGCTCATGGCGGCATGGCTATGCAGGTTGATCAAACCGGGAATGAGCACGTGCTCGTTCAGGCTTACCCGCCGTCGGGCCTGGTAGGTGACATGCGCTTGGTCCGATGGCAGCAGACCCAGGATTCGTCCATTGTGGATGGCGACTGCATGATTTTCGAGCAGTGTACGGAAAGGCTCCACGGGGATGATCCAGCGGGCATCGATCAGCAGGTCGATGGGCTGGCCAGCGGGAAGCGGCGGCATGGGGCTTGTCATTGTTGAATTTAACCAGAGTATTCAGTGAGATACAACAATAGATTGGCCAGTGTCACGCTCCCTGGCGGAGGCTGTAGGCCTATGGCCCCCATGCTAGAATCGCCGACTTCCCGCAAGGCTGATAACGCGCCCTCGGCGCCGCACAGAAAATAATGACCGCCACCTTCGCCAAAGAAACGATTCCCATCAGCCTCGAAGAGGAAATGCGCCATTCCTACCTGGATTACGCCATGAGCGTGATCGTGGGGCGGGCGTTGCCTGATGCGCGGGATGGCCTCAAGCCCGTTCATCGACGTGTGCTGTTTGCCATGCACGAGCTGGGCAACGACTGGAACAAGGCCTACAAGAAGTCGGCCCGTATCGTCGGTGACGTGATCGGTAAGTACCACCCCCATGGCGACTCGGCCGTCTATGACACGATTGTCCGCATGGCCCAGGATTTTTCCCTGCGCTATATGCTGGTGGATGGACAAGGAAACTTTGGCTCGGTGGACGGCGACAACGCAGCGGCCATGCGCTACACCGAAATCCGCATGGCCCGCATTGGCCACGAGCTGCTGGCCGACATCGAGAAGGAGACCGTCGATTTCGGGCCCAACTACGACGGCTCCGAGCAGGAACCCCTGATCCTGCCCTCACGGGTGCCCAATCTGCTGATCAATGGCAGTTCCGGCATCGCCGTGGGCATGGCGACCAATATCCCGCCCCACAACCTGTCCGAGGTGATCGACGCCTGTCAGACCCTGCTGGCCAATCCGGAGACGGATATCGAGGAGCTGATCCGTATTGTCCAGGCCCCGGATTTCCCGACGGCCGCCCTGATTTATGGTCTTTCCGGTGTTCATGAGGGCTATCGCACCGGTCGCGGCCGGGTGGTGATGCGCGCCCGCACCCATATCGAAGAGCTGCCCTCCGGTCGTCAGGCCATCATCGTCGATGAGCTGCCCTATCAGGTGAACAAGCGCACCCTGTTGGAGAAGATCGCCGAACTGGTCAATGACAAGAAAATAGAGGGCATCTCCCATTTGCAGGACGAGTCGGACAAGTCCGGCATGCGGGTGGTGATCGAACTGAAGCGGGGCGAGGTGCCGGAGGTGGTGTTGAATCACCTCTACAAGCAGACCCAGTTGCAGGACACCTTCGGCATGAACATGGTGGCCCTGGTGGATGGTCGTCCCCGGCTGCTGAGTCTCAAGGAAATGCTGGACTGCTTCCTCTCCCATCGGCGGGAGGTGGTCACCCGGCGCACGGTGTTCGAACTGCGCAAGGCCCGTGAACGGGGGCACATTCTGGAAGGTCTGGCAGTGGCCCTGTCCAATGTGGACGAGATCATCGCCCTGATCAAGGCTGCCCCCACGCCGGCCGACGCCAAGCGCGGTCTGATGGGGCGTACCTGGCGTTCTTCCCTGGTGGAGGACATGCTGGCTCGGGCCACGGATTCCGGCGCTTCCCGGCCTGATGGCCTGGCGGCGGAGTTTGGTTATTCGGAGCAGGGTTACCGGCTTTCCGATGCCCAGGCCCAGGCCATCCTGGAACTGCGCCTGCAACGCCTGACCGGTCTGGAACAGGACAAGATCGTCGCCGAATACCGCGAGGTGATGGCCCAGATCGCCGACCTGCTGGACATCCTGGCCCGGCCCGAGCGCATCACCGCCATCATCGGCGAGGAACTGGCGGCCATCAAGCTGCAGTTCGGCGACCATCGTCGTTCCGAGATCGTGGTCAGCACCGCCGATATCAATATCGAAGATCTGATCGCCCGGGAGGACATGGTGGTCACCCTGTCCCACGGCGGGTACTTCAAGCGCCAACCCCTGGCCGACTACCGGGCCCAGAAGCGCGGCGGCCGCGGCAAGCAAGCGGCAGCCATGAAGGAAGACGATTTCGTCGATCGCCTGTTCATCGCCAACACCCACGACTACATCCTCTGCTTCTCCAACAAGGGGCGGGTCTACTGGCTCAAGGTCTATGAGGTGCCGGAAGGTACCCGGACTTCCCGAGGCAAGCCCATCGTCAATCTCTTCCCCCTGGTGGAAGGCGAGAAGATCACCGCTGTACTGCCGGTCAAGGAGTTCGACGAGGAGCACTATATCTTCATGGCTACGGCCCTGGGCACGGTGAAGAAGACAGCCCTCACCGCCTTCGCCAACCCCCGCAAGGCCGGCATCATCGCCGTAGGCCTGGATGAGGGCGATCACCTGATCGGCGTTGCCATCACCGACAGTCATTGTGATGTGATGCTGTTCTCCGACGCCGGCAAGGCTGTGCGTTTCGACGAGGACGACGTGCGGCCCATGGGCCGCGAGGCCCGCGGCGTGCGCGGCATGATGCTGGAGGAGGGCCAGCGGGTGATCTCCATGCTGGTGGCCGATAGCGAAAATTATTCGGTGTTGACGGCCACTGAAAACGGCTACGGCAAGCGCACCCCCATCGCCGAATACACCCGCCACGGTCGTGGCACCAAGGGCATGATCGCCATCCAGACTTCCGAGCGTAACGGCAAGGTGGTGGCGGCTGTTCTGGTCCAGACCGGCGAGAGCCGGGAAGAGATTATGCTGATCTCCACGGGTGGTGTGCTGATCCGTACCCGCATCACCGACATCCGCGAACTGGGTCGGGCGACCCAGGGCGTGACCCTGATCAACCTTGACGACGGCACCTATCTGGCCGGCGTCGAGAAGGTCATTGAGACCGACGAAGAATCCGACGAATCCACCCAAATCGACGAAGAGGAGTGATATCCACCATGGCACGCGTATTCAATTTCAGCGCCGGTCCCGCCACTCTGCCCGAGGCCGTGCTGCAGCAGGCCGCCGCGGAAATGCTGGACTGGAACGGTTCCGGTCAGTCCGTGATGGAAATGAGCCATCGCGGCAAGGAATACATGGCGATTCACGCCCAGGCCGAAGCGGATCTGCGTGAACTGATGGGTATTCCCGCTAACTACAAAGTACTGTTCCTGCAAGGGGGCGCCACTCTTCAGTTCTCGATGATTCCCATGAACCTGATGCGGGGCAAGTCCGGCGCCGACTACGTGAATACCGGCGAATGGGCCAAGAAGGCGATCAAGGAAGCCAAGCCCTTCGGTCAGGTGAATGTGGTGGCCTCCGCCGAGGATGCCAACTTCAGCTACGCCCCGGCGCAGTCCGGCTGGAAGCTCGACCCGAATGCCGCCTACGTGCATTACACCGCCAACGAGACCATCGGCGGCGTCGAGTTCCATTGGGTGCCCGAGACCGGCGACGTGCCTCTGGTCTGCGACATGTCCTCCAACATTCTCTCCAAGTCCGTCGATGTCTCCAAATACGGCCTGATCTATGCTGGCGCCCAGAAGAACATCGGCCCGGCCGGCCTCACCATCGTCATCGTGCGCGATGACCTGATCGGTCAGGCCCAGCCCAAGCCCATCACCATGCTGGACTACAAGACCCACGCCGACAACGACTCGATGTACAACACGCCTCCCACCTATTCCATCTACATCGCCGGGCTGGTGTTCCAGTTGCTGAAGAAGCAGGGAGGGCTGGTGGCCATCGAGAAGAAAAATATCGAGAAGGCCAATCTGCTCTACGATTTCCTCGACAACAGCCAGTTTTTCAAGAACCCGGTGAAGAGGGAGGATCGTTCCCGCATGAACATCCCCTTTACCCTCAAGGATGAGTCCTTCGATGAGGCTTTTCTCAAGGGGGCGAAGGAGCGCAACATGATCCAGTTGAAGGGCCACCGCTCGGTGGGTGGCATGCGAGCCTCCATCTATAACGCCATGCCGGTCGAGGGTGTTCAGGCCCTGGTGGCCTACATGAAAGAATTCGAAGCCAAGAACGGGTGATCTCATGGCCAACCAATTTCAAATTCTGATCCTGAACCAGATTTCCGCTACCGGCTTGAAGCGCCTGCCCGAGCGCTACACCACCGGCAAGGACATCAAGGCACCGGACGCTGTTCTGGTGCGCTCCGCCGACATGCATGGAATGGACATCCCCGCCAGCGTGCGGGCCATCGGTCGGGCCGGCGCTGGCACCAACAACATCCCGGTCAAGGCCATGAGCCAGCGGGGAGTGCCGGTGTTCAACGCACCCGGTGCCAATGCCAACGCAGTGAAGGAGCTGGTGCTGGTTGGCATGCTGCTGGCAGCCCGGAATATTGCTGGTGCCCTGGATTTCGTTGCCAAGCTGGACACTGCCGACCCCGAAATGGACAGGAAGGTGGAGGATGGCAAAAAGTCCTTCGCCGGCTACGAACTGGCGGGACAGACTCTGGGCATCATCGGTCTGGGTAAGATCGGCTGTCTGGTGGCCGACGCAGCCATCAAGCTGGGCATGAACGTCTACGGCTACGATCCAGAGATCACCGTGGATGCGGCCTGGAGTCTGCCTTCACAGGTGAGGAAGGCCCACAGCGTGGCTGAAGTTCTGAAGCACGCCCAGTTCATCAGCCTTCATGTGCCCCTGGTGGACGCCACCCGCAATCTGATCAACGCTGACAACATCGGCACCATGAAACATGGCGCTGTGCTGCTTAACTTCTCCCGGGAAGGCGTTGTCAATGAGGCGGCGGTTCTGGCGGCTCTGGCTGAGAAAAAGTTGGGCCGCTATGTCTGCGATTTCCCCAGCGCGGCAATTAATGGCCGTCCCGGCATCATCGCTCTGCCGCACCTGGGGGCCTCCACCCAGGAAGCTGAGGAGAACTGCGCCGTCATGGTGGCCGATCAGTTGGTTGATTATCTGGAACACGGCAACATCCAGAATGCGGTGAACTTTCCCAATGTTTCCATGCCTCGAGAATCGACCTATCGTCTGGCCATTGCCAATGCCAATGTGCCCAACATGGTTGGGCAGATTTCCACAGCTCTGGCCCAGGCTGGGCTCAACATCCACAACATGGTGAACAAGTCCCGGGGCGAGATGGCCTACACCCTGGTGGATGTGGATAGCAAGGTGACTCCACAGGTCATTGATGGCATCGCCCGGATCGAGGGCGTACTGGCGGTACGCTACCTGCCCCTGGAGGCGTGAAGTCGTGGCGGGCGAGCAGAAGGAGCTGGTGCGGCTGCGGGAAGGCATCGACCACATTGATGACGAGCTGCTCAGGCTCATCAGCGAGCGGGCGCAACTGGCCCATCGCATCGGCGAAATCAAGCATGGCAATATCTACCGCCCGGAGCGGGAGGCCCAGGTGCTGCGCGGTATTGCCGAGCGCAATACCGGACCCTTGCCGGCGGCGGCCGTCCAGCACCTGTTCCGCGAAATCATGTCGGCCTGCCTGGCCCTGGAGCAACCTCTCGTCATCGCCTACCTGGGGCCGGCCGGCACCTACTCGGAAAGTGCGGCCAAGAAACATTTTGGCACCGCGCCCAGCTTCACTCCATGTGTCGCCATCGGCGACGTGTTCCGTACCGTGGAGGCGGGTAATGCCGATTACGGCGTGGTGCCGGTGGAAAATTCCACCGAGGGTGCCGTGGGACGCAGCCTCGACCTGTTGCTGTCGTCGTCCCTGAAAATCTGTGGAGAAGTGTCGTTGCCCATCCACCACAATCTGATGTCTCGGGCGGCATCCGCTGCCGCAGTGAAGAATGTCTATTCCCACGCCCAGTCCCTGGGCCAATGCCACGAATGGCTCAGTCGCAATATGCCGTTGGTGCCGACGGTGGCCGTGGCCAGTAATGCGGAGGCCGCCAGACTGGCGGCCGAAGATATGGAGGGTGCGGCCATCGCCGGCGAGGCTGCTGCCAGTCTGTATGAATTGCCCATCCTGGCGGCCAACATCGAGGACGATCCCAACAACACCACCCGCTTCGTCGTGATCGCTCATCATGATGCCGGTCCTTCGGGCAAGGACCGGACTTCCCTTATATGTTCGGCCCAGAACCGCCCCGGCGCTGTTTATGAGTTGCTGGGTACCTTCGCCAGGCATGGTGTCTCCATGAGCAGATTTGAGTCCAGACCGGCTCGGGGTCTGGGCGGTAGCCCCTGGGAATATGTGTTCTATGTGGACTTGGAGGGGCATCGCCTCGATGCTTCCCTGGCCGTAGCTCTGACGGAGCTGAAGGCCTGTGCCGGCTTCGTCAAGGAATTGGGTTCTTATCCGCGCGCCGCTTTTTGAGGCAAGATCATGAGTATTTCCACCCAGGCACCCTCCTATATTCGTGCCATTTCTCCTTATCAGCCGGGCAAGCCGATCACCGAGCTGGCTCGGGAAATGGGGCTGCCGGTGGAACGTATCGTCAAACTGGCTTCCAACGAGAATCCCCTGGGCATGAGCCCCCGGGCCCGGGCTGCGGTGGCCCAGGCCATCGGTGGTATCGAGCGTTATCCCGACCAGTTCGAGCTTATCGCCGCCTTGGCCGAGCGACTGGGGCTGGGGTACGACCAGATCGTGTTGGGCAATGGTTCCAACGACGTGCTGGACCTGACGGCCCGGGCCTTTCTGGCCCCGGGCCGTTCCGCCGTGTTCTCACGTCATGCCTTCGCGGTGTATCCCCTGGCCACCCAGACCGTTGGCGCCGAATGCATCGAGGTGCCGGCTCGGCAGTTCGGACACGATCTGGATGCCATGGCGGCAGCCATTCGTCCTGACACCCGGGTGGTCTGGATCGCCAATCCCAACAATCCCACCGGCACCTTCCTGCCCTATCCGGAACTGCGCGCTTTTCTCGGGCGGGTACCTGGGGATGTGGTCGTGGTGCTGGACGAGGCCTACAATGAATACTTGCCACCCACCCAGCGGGTGGATGCTGTGGCCTGGCTGAAGGAATTCCCCAATCTGGTGGTGACCCGCACCTTCTCCAAAATTTATGGCCTGGCTGGTCTGCGTGTGGGCTTTGCCGCAGCTTCGCCGGAGGTTGCTGACCTGCTCAATCGGGTACGTCAGCCGTTCAATGTGAACAACCTCGCCTTGGCTGCGGCCCATGCTGCCCTGGATGACCATCTATTTCTAGCCGAGAGCTATGAGTTGAATCGGGTTGGGCTGGAGCAGATCGTGGCCGGTTTGAAGCGACTCGGACTGGAGCATATTCCGTCTCATGGCAACTTTGTTACTTTCCGTGCGGGCGATGCCGCCGGTATCAATAAACGCCTGTTACAACAGGGTATTATTGTGCGTCCCATCGCCGGCTACGGCATGCCCGAACACCTGCGGGTGACTATCGGCCTGGAACGGGAGAATGCCCGCTTTCTGGAAGCCCTAGAAAAGGTACTGTAGGACGCCATGGCCCGATTTGAAAAAGTTGTCATCTGTGGCGTTGGCCTGATCGGTGGTTCCTTTGCCTTGGCCTTGAAGGCTGCCGGCCTGGTTGGTGAAGTGGTGGGCCTCGGACGTCGCAGCGAGACTCTGGAGGACGCGCTACACCTGGGGATCATCGATCGTATCGGCGCCGACTGGAGCGATGCGTTAAATGACGCAGATATGGTTTTTCTGGGTATGCCCGTGGGACAAATGGAGGCTGTTCTGCTGTCCATGGTTCCCTATTTGTCGGACCATACCCTGATTACCGATGGCGGCAGCACAAAAACCGACGTGGTGGCCTCTGCCCGGGCTGCATTGGGAGCTAGGATCGGCCAATTCGTACCCGGGCATCCCATCGCTGGTGCCGAGAGAAGTGGTCCGTCAGCGGCACAGCCAGAGCTCTTTCAGGGGCGGCGAGTCGTACTTACCCCCCTGGCCGAAAACTCTCCCGCCTGCGTGGATAGGGTACGTGTCGCCTGGGAAGCTTGTGGTGCACAAGTTTGTAATCTGACGCCGGAAAGACACGACCGTACTTTCGCCGCAGTCAGTCATCTTCCCCATTTGCTGGCCTACGCACTGGTACATGAAATTGCAGATCGGGAGAATGCTGATCAACTTTTCAGCTTTGCGGCCAGCGGGTTTCGTGATTTCACTCGAATCGCGAGTAGTCATCCGGAAATGTGGCGGGATATTTGTCTCGCCAATCGACCGGCCCTGCTGGCTGAGCTGGATGCTTATTTGACGCAGTTGTTGCGTATTCGAGTATTGCTGGCAAGTTCTGATGGCCCGGGCCTTGAAATTCTGTTCGATACCGCGCGCAAGGCGCGGGATGCCTGGTTTGGCGGGCAGGGAGTTACCTCAGAAGAATAAACAATCACGGCGGAGTAATGGCCGATCTGCTAGGAGTCTGGTGGCGGAT